>PMSX01000236.1 GCA_003167495.1 Bryobacterales bacterium
GCCCGGCGCGATTCAGCATACGAATCTCACGGATGTCGACTTCATAGCCACCCTTCGAGCGAGGGTCGGCCCGGACATCACCAAGAATCTCGACGACGTCCTCGACCTTGAGTTTGTGGGGGCTTAGCGCTTCCGATGCGATCACGCACTGCACCTCGCCGCTGCAGTCGCGCAGAATCACGAAGGCGGTCTTGCCAAGGATGCGGAGCCGGTATACCCAGCCCCGCAGCAAGACTTCGCCGATAAAAATTCAGGAATGTCTTCGATGAAGATGCGCTGCGCTACCGTGATAACCATACAAGTCCTCAGAACGGAATTGCTGGAACCACAATTTGCGGCGGTACCATCCAGCTTCCGGCTCGAAGCCGGCGCTCGATTCGCGCAGTGTCGTTGCGCCTTACGTTTCTCTCTACTTGGGCCTGCTCAACGTAGAGCTTCCGTTTCGAGAAAACCTCTCAGAGGGGTCTGTCCTCTTCGGCGAGTACTTCCTTTGTAGCACCCTGCGAGCTCTGAAATCAAATCCCAGACTCGGTGAGGTAAATTTCTTACAATACTCGCAGCTTTTCTTAACGGAACATGGAGAAATGACACCCAACAAACCCACCATCATCCCCGCGCTCCGCTACCGCGACGCTCCTGCCGCCATCGAATGGTTGTGCCGGAACTTTGGTTTCGAGAAAAATGCCGTCTATCCGGGAGAGAACAACACCATCGCCCATGCCCAATTGACCCTGGGAAACGGCATGATCATGCTGGGCTCCGTCGGCAATTCGGATTCTTCACGCATGATGAAGCAGCCCGATGAAATCGGCGGGGCCGAGACGATTTCGTGCTATATCGTGGTGGACGACGCGGACGCACACTATGCGCAAGCCAAGTCGGGCGGCGCGGAGATTGCCATCGACATCAAAACACAAAGCTACGGCGGACGTGGCTATACCTGCAAGGACCTGGAGGGCCATATTTGGAGCTTTGGTACATACGATCCTTGGCAGTAAATTTTTGCAAGGCACACGGCGCCGCGATACGCGACTCAACATCTTATACCTGAAAGAGCGTGGACCGACCCTGAACAATGGCGAACGAAAATCAAGCAGAGGATTTGGCAAGCCTCTACCGCCGAGCTTTTGGGGAGTATGGAACCCATGCGTTGTGGAATAAGCGCGCAATGGAGACACCAACGCCAGACGACGCGATGGTAATCGCGCGTGCATTGCGCATAGAAGGAAACCGGGAAGCGCGACGGTTAGCGGAGCAAATCGAACAAGCCTGTCGTGCCGCTCACTAAAATTCAAAGCGACATTCTCCGGCTTCTGGCGGCGCACCGCGACGCAGAGAGCTATGTTGCCGGCAGCACGCCGCTGAACCGCCATGCTCCCCGCTTTTCGGGCGATATTGGCGTCTTCCACGATCGGGAGGAAAGGGTCTCCCGCGCAGCAAACAGAAGACGCGGCCTTGCTTGAGCAAAATGGCTATGGCTTGCGATGGCTCAAGCGTAACCCATCAATTCGTAGCGTAACGGCGAGTAAAATGGGCCAGACCACGAAGCTTGAGTGGGTTGTTGACAGCGACTTCCGCTTTTTTCCGACGATACGCGATGAAGTCTTCGGATTTGTTCTGCATCCGGTCGATTTAGCCACCAACAAAGTGGCCGCTGCCTATGGGCGCCACGAGCCACGCGACGTGGTGTACTCGTTAACCATTCATGAGCGAATCGTGCCGCTTGGTGCGTCGTTTGCGCTTCAGCCGGTAAAGCGTTGGGATTCACACCCGAAGGAATCATTAACGAGATCCGGCGGCTCGCCCGCTGCACTGACGCGGACTTTCGCAGGGTTACCAGCGATCCGAAAATTGATCCAAGCGCGGTAATGGTCCAATTGCGCACGGCCCTGAACGAAGCCGGGACATTCGTCATGCAATTGCCAACTAACAAGGTCGGTCTTCTTTTCCTTGAAAACGGCAAAGTGGTTCAGCTCGATCCAGCCCGCTTGGATTCTTACCAGACCCACGCCGGACAACGGCGCGATCACTGGCCCAGCAGCCCGGAAATCAGCGCAGCCATGTTCGAGCGCATGGCCGAAGAACAGGGATATTCTCGCTCCTAGCCAGCTCGCACCGGCAAATCATTTTGTTGTTGACATCCGACAACAAGAAACCGATAATGTAGGCATTCGACAACACTATGCCTCCGGAATCCCGTCTCGACCTCCTGCAAGGCACCCTCGACCTGCTTATCTTGCGCACGCTTGAACCCGGCCCCCGGCATGGCTGGGCGATTTCTGACCGCATTCAACAGATTTCGCAAGATGTTCTTCAGGTGAATCAAGGTTCGCTCTATCCGGCACTGCACCGCCTTGAACATCAAGGTTGGATCAAGGCCGAGTGGGGAGTCTCCGAACTCGGCCGGCGAGCGCGTTTCTACCGCCTCACCGCAGCTGGCCGCAAGCAATTGGAGCGAGAAACCGATACATGGACGCGCTTGTCGGCCGCCATTGGCCGGATTCTGGAGATGGCGTGATGACCGGGAGCGACCTTCTGTTACGCTTGAAAGCGCTATTTTTTCACGGCAGAGTCGAAAGCGATTTGGCCGAAGAGCTCCGCGCGCACATCGAGATGGAAACTGCCAAAGGCATTCGCGCCGGCCTCTCACCCGACGAAGCGCATCGCGCGGCACGGATATCTTTTGGCGGCGCTGTCCACGTCGCCGAGCGCTGCCGTGATGAGCGGGGTATTACTTGGTTCGAAGATTTCGTGAAGGATCTGTCTTACGCGTGCCGGCAGTGCCTCAGGCAAAAGAGCTTCTTCGTCGTCGCCGCACTGACACTGGCGCTCGGCATTGGCGCGACAACCGCAATCTTCAGCGCCGTCAACGGCGTATTATTGCGTCCCCTGCCCTATCGAAGCCCGGAGCGCGTGGTAAACGTCTGGAGTTCCATACCTTCGAAGGGAATTCCGCAAATGGGTTTCGCCTTGCCCGATCTCGAAGCCGTATATGACCGCAATCACTC
>PMSX01000015.1 GCA_003167495.1 Bryobacterales bacterium
TGTGGCAGAACCCATAACCTGGCTCGGCGCGGAACCATAACTTGGCCGGGATTTCACTTCATTTCCGGGGCGCTCTTCCCCGACGACGGTACCGCTGGGAGGATAACTTGGCCGGGAGTGCAGAACAGAAGCATATCGCGACAGCGGGCACTCAAAAACTCCTTGCCGTTTCTACTGTATGTAGGATATTATGCGCATATACGATGCGTAGCAAGAATGAAACGCCTGAGGACGTCCGACAGTGGTTGGTCGGCGCAGTAGCCCGACTCTGGCCGTTAGCGGAGGGGTCGCTGTCATTACGACGTTGCCCTTGCATCCGAAAGGGTTGTCCGGTGTGCGCCGAGAGCCAGGGCCATCCGAGCTACATCTTGTATGCCCGCAGGAGCGGGAAGCGCGTCTCCATCTATGTGCCCGAGGCGCTGGCACAGGACATCGAGAGCGCGATCCAGAACGGGCGCAAACTCCAGCAGTTGGTTAACGAAGCGGGCGTGCGGTATACGCAGGCCCTGAAACGGGAACGGATGTCAGAACCGCGGAAGTAAGGGTGCCCTTCACCGCAGGGGCAGAGGCGGATGCATGCTGAACGAGACGGAACTACTGGTTTGGTTTCAACGGCTGGGGCTGACAGAACGAGCGCAGGGTGCTATTCGACAGGTGCGATGTTCTCACCCCGCGCGACGAGTCGGCGGAGGAAGGCGCAACGTAACTGGCCGATACCCTAGCAAGAAAATGGGCGTCACCATACAGTTCGAGAGTCACCGCGTTGAACTGCCGGTGATATACGAGTTGGAACATGATCGGGACGTCCTGGAGTATTACGACCAGCCCCCATCAATCAAGCTGGATTACGAAAGCGCCAGCGGAAAACGAGTCGGTGTTTTGCACACAGCCGACTATTTCATCGTCCGCAACGGTGGCGGCGGATGGGTTGAGTGCAAAACAGAAGAGGAACTAAAGCGTCTTTCGGAACGAAATCCGAATCGGTATCGCTCCGAAGATCGCTGGCGCTGCCCCCCAGGCGAGGCCTATGCGTCGAATCTTGGCTTGACGTATCTGGTTCGTTCGTCAGCCGAGGTCGACTGGACATTTCAAGCGAATATTCAGTTTCTCGAAGACTACTTCCGCGACGACAGCGGCGTGCCCGTCGTTACTGCCGGGCAGGTTATCGCACGGGCGACGTGTGAGCCAGGGATCAGCCTGGACCAGTTGCTCACTGAATCTGGGGGTAATTGGACGCGCGATGCGGTGTATACGCTGATTGCGCGCGATCAGATCTATGTGGATTTGAAAGGTGCGCGCCTGAGTCAGCCCGACAAGGTGAAGGTGTTTCCGACGGCTGGCGCGGCGGCATTGCACCAAGCCGCCCGGCTTTCGCGATCTGTAACTTGCGAACCGCCGCGCCCGCCGCTTGACGTGGGATGCGTCGTCAACTGGGATTCCAAAACGTGGAAGATCGCTAATCTAGGTGCAGAGTCGGTGAGCCTGCTCGATGACCACGGCGATCTTTCAGAGGTCCCGACCGCTGCATTTGAAGACCTGCTGAAACGCGGCAGGCTGATTCCGAGCGAAGCGACGCCTCGCGCAAACTCGACTGTTTTGGAACGCTTGTCGCGAGCGAGCGAGAGGGAACTCAAAGAGGCGAACCATCGGTGTGATTGTGTTTTCCGATTTCTGGCGGGCGAGAAGCCAAACGACATCGGCATGCCCGATCGCACGCTTCGACGCTGGGCAGTCGCTTATCGTGACGCCGAGCGTCGGCTCACTGCGGGCTTTCTCGGCTTGCTACCACGAATTGGCCAACGAGGAAATCGGCTCAGTAAGTTACCGGATGCGACCCGCACACTGATGACCGAGTTCATTGAACGCGACTACGAGACGCTAAAACAGAAGACGAAACGTGCAAGTTGGCTTGCGCTTTGTCTCGCCTGCGAAAACAATGGCATAGTCGCTCCAAGCTACAAAACCTTCAACCTCGCCATACGCGAGCGTCCAGAGTATCCTCAGGTACTGAAGCGACAGGGTCACCGCGCAGCTTACGGATTGGAGCCCTTTCACTGGGAACTGGAGCTGCAAACGCCTCGTCACGGTGAACGACCGTTTGAAATCGGTCACATCGACCATACCGAACTCGACCTTGAACTCGTCTCGTCCAATACCGGCCGTCCGCTCGGCCGACCGTGGTTCACGCTGCTGGTGGATTCATTTTCGCGACGCGCCCTGGCGTTTTATCTGACCTTCGATCCTCCAAGCTATCGGTCGTGCATGATGGTGCTTCGAGAGTGCGTTCGGCGACACTCTCGTTTGCCGCAGATCATCGTGGTCGATGGAGGCCCGGAGTTTAAGAGCACATATTTCGAGACGCTGCTGGCTCGTTATCAATGCACGAAGAAGACTCGGCCACCTGCAAAGGCACGATTTGGATCGGTTTGTGAACGCTTGTTCGGCACTACCAACACCCAATTCATCCACAACCTTCAGGGCAATACGCAGATTACGCGTAATGTTCGGCAGGTGACGAAGGGTGTCGATCCCAAAAGTCAAGCGGTTTGGACCCTCGATGATCTTCAGCAGATTCTGGCGACCTATCTATATGAGGTCTACGATTGCACCGAGCATCCAGCGCTCGGAAGAGCACCGCGTGAAGCGTTTGAAACCAGGCTTGGTCAAACCGGCCACCGAGCCAGCCGCATCATCCCATACGACCGGGAATTCATTATCTATACCCTCCCGACCACGCGCACCGGCACAGCGAAAGTTGACTCAACGCGCGGTATCAAGCTGAATTACCTGTACTACTGGTGCCAAGGCTTCGATAACTCGAATGCTCAGACGCAGCGGGTGAACGTCCGATATGATCCGTTCGATGCTTCCCGCGCCTACGCTTTCGTGAATGGGCAGTGGCTTGAGTGTTGGTCTGAATACCGCCATGCCTTTCAAGGACGCTCGGAACGGGAGATCATCCTCGCGACGCAGGAACTCCGAAAACAGTCGCGGAATCAACGGCAGTGTTCACCAATCACGGCCAAACGACTCGCGGAATTGTTGGCAGCCGCTGAGGGGAAGGAGGCGTTCTTGGCCCAACGGTTGAAGGATCAGGAAGTACGGAAAGACTGCGTGGCAGCGAGTGTTGTTACGATCGCGATTGCAGGCCAAAGCGGGAGAACGCCACATCTGCATAACGTCGAAGACGAACCTCCCGAGGGTAGGGGCTCCGCGATTCCGGCGCCACAGAGGATATACCAGGAGTTCTGATGGCGTCATCAAACGCGCGTTCGAGCCCGACACGTCCCGGCCCCGGCGAATTGCTGACATCCTTCCGTGCTTACACGATGGCGCACCCGTTGCTGATGGTGGCGAAGGAGGACCTGCTGCAGGCCATTAACGGCGCTGAACCAGGTTCACTGGTTTTCGTGTTCGGTCCGACAGGTGCGGGCAAGACCACCTTACGCCTAAAGCTGGAACAACTCTTGGCGGAGGAACCTCTCCGCGCTGGAAACTCTGATCCGGGGCATATTCCGGTTGTGAGCATCGAGGCAATGGCGGCCATTTCCGGCAATTTCAGCTGGCGCGACTACTTTACCCGCCTCCTTCGCTGCATGGAAGAACCTCTTGTTAATCGAAAGCTCCGCTGCGGGACTCCCGATCTTGAGGGGTCACGGAACCGGATGGTTGTGATCGGTTCTCGAACCTCCGGTTTCGAGCTGCAGTACGCTGCGGAACAGGCCCTGCGGTTCAGGCGACCGCGAGCGGTATTCGTCGACGAAGCGCAACACTTGAGCCGGGTTGCTTCAGGTCGAAGGTTATCGGATCAGTTGAACGTCATCAAATCCATCGCAAACAGAACCGCCGCCGTCCACGTGTTAGTCGGAACATACGAGCTTTTGCCATTTCGAAACCTGAGTGGGCAACTGAGCCGGCGATGCACAGACGTCCACCTACCGCGCTATAAATCCGATGACGCCGCGGATATAGCAACCTTCAAGAACATCCTACTCACTTTTCAGAAGCAGCTGCCGATCGCGTCTGATGACTTGATGACCCACTGGGATTTTATGTACGAGCGGTCGATCGGCTGTGTTGGAGTTCTGAAGGACTGGCTAGTGCGCGCACTGGCGTCAGTGGCCAGCGGCGCATCTACTTCCATTACGCGCCGCACCCTGGAGCGGACTGCGCTCTCGGTCGGGCAATGCGAAAAGATTTTTGCGGAGACGATCGAAGGCGAAGCACAACTGGCTGAAGGTGAAGGGCGCAGTCGGCTTCGAAGTCTTCTTGGACTGAATCTAGATTCGAAGCAAACGGGCGGTGATGGCCCAGCCGCATCGGCACCACTGACAAAAGCGCCCAAAATTGGACAACGGCGTCCTAAGCGTGACGCGATTGGACCTGCAGTTCCGGCGATTGCATGAGTTTAATATTCGGTTCGATCAATGCGGAATCGATAGCGTACTGTCGGCATACGAGGCTGTTTCATCTCCTTCCACTCGGGACGGGCACTCCCTTGATCGAGAGCCTGACCGGGTACATCAGCCGTCTGGCCGCAGCGCACGTAGTCTCCGTCGGTGCGTTACTGACTGAAGAGATCCTGCCGCGGTTACCGACGGATGTTGTTGCAAACAAATCCCCCCGGCCACCAGATGCACGCCACTTACCTTTAGCGGCGCCTCATACAATAAACGGACTGTCGGATCGTGCCGCACACTGGGCGCGGCTACTGCAGGACCTTACCGGAATCCCCAACCTTCAAGCATTGACAATGCTGTCATTGAAGGGGATTTGTTCTAGCCGACCCCTGCTTCGCACCTGTCGTGCCTGGTGCCCGCGTTGTTATTCCGAACGAGAGCAAACGGGTGGACACGCGATCGAACCTCTCCTCTGGGCTATCGATGCAGTCGCGGTTTGCCCGGACCATCGGTGCCGCTTGAACACGGTTTGCCCAGCTTGCGGACGAAACCAGCCCGTCCTCGCCGGCCGATCTCGGCCCGGTTGCTGCTGGCGTTGTAGGAAGCAGCTCACATTCGGTCCTAATGCCGACTCCTGGCTGCGTGACGAAACCCAGGTCACCGACCATGAGCTATGGATTGCCGACAACATGGGCGCTTTAATCGCCCGTTTCGGCTCGGGTTATCAGTTGAAGCGACTCTGCTTGCAAGACAATCTCAGGAACTGCGTAATGGATTTAGCTTCCGGGAATCGCAGCCTTCTCCTGCGTGCAACTGGCGTGAACGGGAGGACCTTCGATGCCTGGTTGAGTGGGGCGTTCCTGCCAGAACTTTCGAATCTGCTGAGTTTCTGTCATCGGCTGGGCATTCCGATCCTACGACTCGCGTCCGAAACCTTACGCGAGGGTGATGCAGATTGGGAAAGAGCTCGCGAGCTAGTTTCCCAGCACGCGGTAGGAAAGCGGCGATCAAGGAAAGAGGTGCGACGGCTGCTGGAACATGAACTCAGGTCGCCTGAGGGCCGACCGCTTGCGGAGATCGCTGCCGATCTGGGGTACAGAGGTGTTGTTTCGTTGCGCCGCCACGCGCCCGATCTTTACACAATGATTTCGAATCGGGCGCGATCGAAAACGAAAACGCGGGAACCGAAAAGGTTCCTCGATCAAGGAGGCCTGAATCGAGAAATCCGCGAACGGCTTGAGAGTGCACTTCGAAAAAGTAAGCCGCCGTCAGTCTTAAGTGTGGCTAAAGAGTTCGGTTTCTGCCACTCTCGATCGCTCCATCACCGATTTCCCGATCTCTGCAAGAAACTCGTTACGGCGGGCACGCGCGCTCGATTGGAGCACCGCTTGCAGATCGAGGCAGCCCTCCGAGCCGCCCTCGTCGAGAATCCGGCGCCGACCCTGAAGACCATCGCGCAGCGGCTTGGGCGGAAATACATCACCTCACTCCAGCGCTGGTTTCCAGAGCTTTGCGGCAAATTGACAGAGCGGTGGCGCCAAGGCCGAGACGAACGAATCCGCGTGGCTGGCGACGCGCTGCAGGCCGCGCTGGAACACCAGCCAACTGTTTCGGCGGACATTGTCGCCGAGCGATACGGCATTTCCTCAAACCACTTGGCGAGGCTATTCCCGGAGGCCTGGCGCAAGCTGAACGCGCAGTTTACTGCCGCGAAGAAGCAGCAGTTCGCCGAAAAGCGCGAGGCGTTACGACGTGAGGTCCGAAGGGTTGTATTGGATCTCTGTGGGCAAGGAAAATATCCTACGCTTAGGTGTGTATCGTCGCTCCTGGTGACCTCAGACTATCGCAGCGAAAATGTCATCGCGTCCGAAATCGATCAGACTGTCGCGAAATACCGCGCCACCGAGAAGGGCCATCCTCGGCTTGCCCCGTCTAAGCGGCTTTGAAGCTCGCCGGCGCGCCGCCACTGTCCGATATCGGCGTTTACCAGTCGCTTGTTGTCCCAGGTAGTCGTCCGCACTCAACCAAGTCTTAGCTGCGTTTTACGCAAGCCGCATTTCAGTTCGTTGCCGCAACGGTGCCAGTCGTGTTGTTTCCAGCTCATCGCGATAAAACAGATTGAACGTATCGAAGGGTATCAGCCGCTCCGCGTCAGGATGTGCAATGTGGATACAAGTCTTGCGTATGGAGCGTAAATCGAAACTGTCGGCGTCAATGAACTGAACGATTAGCACTCGGAAAAGGTTCTGATAGGAAAGATCTCGCGGCCCAAGTACCTGCGGAAGACAGCAGAGTAGATCGCGCAAGGTACTGGCTTGCGACTGAGGCGAGTGGTTCGTCGAAAATAGCTTAAACAAACCTTCCTTGACAGGATTAGCAGCAGCCCTAGCCAACAACTCCGGATGATCTTTCAGGTGTACTCGAATCCCGCTATCCTGCTCATAAATAATTGTGTTCGCTGCCCCGTTAATCAGCACTTCCGGCGGAATCAAGCTGGTAAGCGGCGTTACGCCACCTGCGAACTTCAGTGCATATCCCATCGCTAGCGAGTCCGGATGACATGGCACAGGGATAATGTCCTGCGGCTTGAAGACCAGGGTCTGTTCCAGAATTAGGCGGCGAACCTCAGTCAGCGTCAGTCGATGCTCAGCCGCGCTATAACCTCCAAGTCGACCAGCCTGCTGAACCGGCTGAAACGTGACGCCCCGAACCGAGGGCTGTCGAAGTGCGAAGTCAACAATCGAACCCAGTTCGGAGTCGTTCACGCCGCGTTCGACTGTCACGACTAATGTTGTGGATATGCCGAGATCATTCAGTCGTTCGAGTGCCCGTTCGCGAACATTTCTCATATCTGCGCCGCGCAACTGGATCAATGGACCTCGTTCCATCGAGTCGAACTGCAGATAGAGTTCGAAACCCGGCATGTACGCCGCAAGCCGCTCGGCAAATCCCCTCTCCACGGCCAAACGCACGCCGTTGGTGTTCACCATCAGGTGCTTGATCGGTCGCCGCTTCGCCGCATCCAGAATTTCAAAGAATTGCGGATGTATCGTCGGTTCGCCGCCCGAGATTTGAACGATGTCCGGCTCCATCTCGTTACGTACGATCATGTCGAGCATACGCTCGACTTGTTCTAACGGTCGGTGAGTCGTGCGATGCGTCCCGCTCTCGGCATAGCATATGGGACAGTTCAGGTTGCACGCATCGGTGATTTCCAGAAGCGACAGGCATGAGTGCTGTTCGTGATCTGGGCAAAGCCCGCAATCGTAGGGGCATCCGTACTTCACTGGCGTGTTCCAGTGCCGGGGCATCTCCGGTGGCTTAATGAAAACTTCACGGCAGCGCCGGTAGTAATCAACGTCATCAGCCACCAAGACACGCTGAAAGCCATGCTGCGGACATCGCTTCAGCATAAACACCTTCTCGTCTTCGAATACAATCTTCGCGTCTACGCGGCGGAAGCAACTTCCGCATAGCGAGACCGCGGTGTCATAAAAAAGGTAGGGTCGCGAGGGTGCGCTCATTTTCGGAATGACTCCATAATAAGGTTGCCAAAATATACGAGGACGGTGACCACAGCGCCAGCGAGAGAGACAAAAAAGAGAACAGCTCCTGCACCGGCGATGAAGGCGCTAACACTTCCGCCCCCTCCCGATGCTAGAAGTGTCAAACCGCAGGTGCCAAAGCCTACTCCCATGCCGACCGCGCAAATGGTAAGTGCTTTTGCTACTAAACTCGGTTCCCGTTGGGCCTCAAACATACTCACCCTTCGTGTTGGGCCTGAAATCTGGTGACGGTGCTTTCCTATCAATAATCAGAAGGGTCAACCCACCAATGCACGCCCATTGAATGGCATTGAGCCCATGAACTAGCGGCTGTGGCTTCAGGAAGTCGATTGACAGCCTCCACGTCAGGTAAGCACCCATGAAAATGCGAAATAGCGCGCCGTTCTCGTGTGGGCGCTCCTTTAACAACTTCAATGCAAGCGCCAGTGCTGTGACAAACAGAATTTCGTACGCTTGGGTCGGGTGACGGGCAATGCCATCTCCAAAGTTCACGCCCCACGGCAGCCCAGTCGGCGTTCCATAGGTGTCATCCACAAGCCCGGCAAATAGGCAGCCGACACGCCCCACCGCTATGCCAATGCAAATCGGAATTGCAAATAGGTCGCCAGTGCGGGCCTTTATCCCCGACAACTTCTTCGTAATCTCCACGCTGAGCCAGCCGCCCAGGAGTCCGCCCACAATCGTCTTCCCACCGCTGGGAGTTAGAAATCGAGAAAGCAGGATAGACACACGATGTGATTGCTCCAGGACACCCAGCAGACGACTCCCAAACAATGCTCCGAGCGTCGCCGCAGCTATCACTCTCCAGCGCTGATGTTCGTTCACTACGTCTCCCGACGTCTGGCGAGCCCGTTTATAAGCAGCAAATCCGGTCAAATACCCAAGTGCTTCGAACAGCGGGTGCAGTTCGGGACGTACGGGTAGTTGAATCATCAGGTGAGTATAACCTTTCCAGGAAATCCAGTGTCCCGTTATTCCTCGGCGCTTCGGTCGGAGAGCCGTAATTTGCGGGAGCCGAGTCATGGGGTGGAGAATTACGAAAACTGGGCTTGGTCCCATGAACACAGTTAAGCGCTTGTGAACGACGCCCTTCGAATGACTATTGAGAGTTGTGCATGATATGTGGCGTTAACCGGACTTAAGAAAATCGCGTCCTTCCTGCCAGCTGGACCCAAAAGGCTACCGTAAGGCAATCGTATGGGCATAGCCAAGACGACGATGATGAGGAAGCATAAGGCGGCAGCCAGTGCCACTTTATGCTTCAAGTCACA
>PMSX01000371.1 GCA_003167495.1 Bryobacterales bacterium
CAGCAGGTGCGGGGTGACGTCACTACCAGGGTGCATAGGCTGCGGGGAGAAGCTGGTCTCAGCTACTTCACGGGGCACGTCATGCGGGGTGAGGAGGTAACAATTCGTTCCCCGCGTTTGGCCCGGTTTGTGCGATCCGCCCCCTCGAGACCGACGAATACAGCGAATGGCTCCCGCCGCCTCTAGCTCCCTCAAAGCCGTTTGGACGGTGCGCTCTGACAGTCCCGTAATGATCGTCAACGTTGCCACGGAAGGCCACGCCGCGAAGCCATCTGATTTCCGAGCCCCGGGCGGCCACATCTCGCTTTTCGGATTGGCGTGATCGCAGAGTGCGGCGAAGACGAGTCGCGCTGGTGAGCGCAACGGTGTTCCGACCAGGTCTTTGAGTCGCGGGTACCGACTCTTCGGCGATGGGGGCTCGGATCCGTCAAGGGTGTTTGTTACCTTAACATCTAATGCATCCCGCGGCTGAGCTGGTTTGGAGATTTAAATTCCTAAGCCTCAACTTTCCGTCAAAGAAAGACGCTGATTGGGTTCTGCCAATAGCAAATCTTCCGCCATCAGAACTGCGGCAATCTCGATGCGCCTAGAGACGACTTCGCCTTTAAGCCACCGCGATATAGTGGTACGGCTTACAGTCAATTGGCGTGCCAATTGTGCTGACGCCCCATAGTGTCGGCGGAAAAGGCGTCGCAACTGAGATTTACTTAAACTGATGGCGCCCTCTATAGGCATCACGGCGTTGTTAGCTATACACCATTGAATATCAGAAGAGACTAATGAACGTCAAGGAAAATAATCCACACGATGAGTTCGACGTGGCGATGGAGATACGGGACTTCCGGCGAGCGGCAGGTCTCACGCAGGCACAGTTCGCGGTGGCAGTAGGTATTGCGTCCACCTCGGTATATCGCTATGAGGCGGGCCTTTCCGAACCCGATCTGGGCACACTGCAAAAGCTCTACATTTTTGCGAACCTGAAAAGCGATGAGCGGGCAAAGACATTCTTCTTTGGCGCGCTACAACGAAAGAGCGGTTTAGACCAGGTGCAGTTCGGTTCTTCTCTTTCGGCCCAAAATATGGGCCTTCCAGCACTCCTGAAGGATGTAACTTTTCAAGGGAAGACACTCAATCCGCGCGAGCAATTATTAGTTAGAGCGTTCGTTCTGATGACGAGAAACAACACCGACGAATCTTCTGAGAAAATGCTGCGCGTCTTGTTGGACCCTTGGATGAAGCAGGCCAAGGCCGAGCTCGACCAAGCGAATCAATCGAGCGGCAGTTTTACCGGAGCGCGCCGAAAGGCTTCACCCAAAAAGCAGATCCCGAAAGACTGACATTTCCATTTTGGCTTGACAGCCGATTCGTCATATGCGATATTCAGTTCTGTATAGCTGACTGTTAGCGTGACGTTACGGCGAAGTCGTGATATTTGATCAACAGTTCATGAACGAGTTGGCGGAGCAAGTCGCTGCCAGGCTGCGGCCGGTTGCCGGAAAGGCAGAGCGATGGCCCGAGCTTATGTCTATCGAGACCGCCGCAAGCGGGTTTTGAGGGGAGGCGCATGATCGGAACTACTGACTGTCTCACTCCCGATCAAGCTGCGGAGCTGCTCGGAATTGGGCTCACGACGCTTTGGCGTTGGCGCGCCCGAGGTTACGGGCCACCTTTTCGCGTGATCGGCAACCGGATAGAATACTCAGCCAAGGAGATTGGGCAATGGTATGACGCGCAAAAGCAAGAGCCCCAAAGGGCTCAAAAACCGGAGCGGGGTATGGTACACCCGGTTTTGGCACAACGGAAGAGAGTACCCGGAAAGCACCGGTTTGGCGGCCACCAAACAAAACGTAAAATCCGCGCTGGCCTTTCTGGCGGAGCGCAAACAAGCGGTCAGGGCGGGGAAGCTACTGTCAGCGGCTACAAAAAAACCATTCCATAGCGCGGCCGAGGTTTTTCTCAAATGGAACGATGGGGAAAAGAAGAGCTCTACAGCGAAGCGCACCCGCGGCAGCCTGGCCTCCGCGAAAGAGTTTTTTCGAGATTTGCCAGTCAATGAAATCTCGGCCGGGCATATCGAGGATTACAAGCAATGGCGACGCGATAAGGAAACCGGGCTGGGCGTCGAGGAGTGCACGCTCCGCAACGACATCCTGAATCTTTCCCTGTTTTTTCAGTACGCCAAAAAGCATAGTTGGTGTGAGGGCAACCCGACAAAGGAAGTGGCTAAACCATCCAACAAAGACGCTGAACGCATGTATATTCTCAGCGAGGAGGAAGAACGCAGGTACTTCGCAGCCGCTCTCAAACGATCCCAGGATTTGTATGACGTCGCGAGGATCATGATTCTCCAGGGCCCGCGGCCGGAACATGTTTTCCCGATTAAGGTTAAGCACTGCGATCTAATTAACGGAACGCTCTTCATACCGCGGGGTAAGTCAAAGGCATCCGAGCGGATCCTCCTGATGCACTACGAAACCAGGATCATCCTCGAGCGGCGCTGCCAAGGGCGTGGTCCTGAGGACTGGTGTTTCCCCGCCAAGGTCAAGAATATAGACGGCATCAAAAGTGAAGAAAAGCGTCACATCGTAAAACTGACAAACGCGCACGAAAGCGCTGCTAACGAAGCAGGGATCACTTGCGTGTTGTACGACATGCGTCACACGTTTGCCACGCGTGCGGCGGCCGATGGAATGCCGATCCCGGCGCTAAGCGCGATCCTGGGGCATGCCCACATCTCCAGCACAATGAAGTACGTTCACATGAAAGAAAAGGAAATGGCTCGCGCGATGCGCGAAATGTGGGAGAAGACGGAGCCCAAAGCGGCAGAGAAGGAGATGAGCGAGTCCGCGAGGACGCCAAAACAGATCGTCAATTGATTACGAAACCGGATCACTTCTTCTGTGTTCCGGTTTGTGATCCGGTGTCAAAACGATATAGGCTGCACAAAAATGGGATGTGCAGGAAGGAAATGAAAGCTCTATAAAGGAATTGCTTATGAAGGATCAACAAGTTAGGGTGGAAATACTGGAGGCGCGGGGCGGAATCGAACCGCCGAATAAAGGTTTTGCAGACCTCTGCCTTACCGCTTGGCTACCGCGCCACTATTGGCAACATACCATACCAACGTGTATGATCTTCAGATGAATGTTGTCAAGCTTTTCTTGCTCCTCTTCGCGGTCGTTGCCGTTCTGAGCGCTCAAACACAGCCGCTGCGCATCATCGCGTTTGGCGCGCATCCTGACGACTGCGATATTCGCGCCTCCGGTACTGCCGCGCTGTGGGTCAAGATGGGCTACGCGGTGAAATTTGTAGCCGTGACCAATGGTGATGCCGGCCACCAAACTATGCACGGCGTCGAACTCGCGAAGCGGCGTCTGGCAGAAGCCAAGGAGTCGGCTCACCGGCTGGGCATCGAGTACGAAGTTCTGAACAATCACGACGGCGAACTATTGCCGAGCCTGGATGTTCGACTGCAAATCATCCGGCAGATTCGTAAGTGGAATGCGGATGTAGTCATAGGCCCGCGCCCGAATGACTATCATCCCGATCATCGTTACACCGGCGTACTTATGCAAGATGCGGCTTACATGGTCGTGGTGCCGAACGTTGCGCCCGACACTCCGGCGCTGCGCAAGAACCCTGTGTTCCTCTACTACCAAGACAACTTTCAAAGGCCAAACCCGTTCCGGCCAGACGTAGCGGTGGATATTGACGATGTGTTCGACCAAAAAATAGACGCCCTGGATTCGCACGTATCGCAGTTCTACGAATGGCTACCGTGGGTGGACGGCAAGTTTGACGATGTGCCGAAAGACCCCGTGGCACGCAAGGAGTGGCTGAAAACGGGATTCGTGGCCCGTCCCGTCGCGCCTGAAGTGCGTGCGGCTTTAGTGAAATGGTATGGCCCGGATAAAGGCAATGCCGCTCAGCACGCGGAAGCGTTTGAAGTATGCGAGTATGGCGCGCAGCCGGACGATACGCGTTTAAAACAAATATTCCCGATGCTCGGCCATTAAAAATGACGCAGGCTTTCAGCGCCTTCTTCCGGCATGCGAGCAGCCTGCCGTTCGAGTGACCGGCTTACCAAATCGCGCGCGCCCAATCCAACCGCTAAAGCCAGTGTCAAAACGATGCCGCCAAAAAGAATGGTGAACGCTTCATCCACAATCTTGCCGCCGATTTCCAAATGATTGAGCGCCATTGCGCCCGCGAGCACCAGGATCAGCCATCTCGTGCCAACGCTCAGCAGATGGGCATACTGAACGTTTAAATTCACAGCGCCAATCAACACACTGCGCGAGAAGAAACGTGCGGCAATGCCTCCAACCAGCAGTACCAGCCCGGCAGCCAGGACATTTGGCAGATAGGCGAACAATTGGGAGACAAGCTGTGAGGTCAGCGTGGCTTCAAAGGCGTTGATGCCAACCAGAAACCCCAGCACAATTACTCCCCAACCTACGATTCGAACAGCTAGATCGGTGGGACTGTGGCCAGGTTCCGCGCGAACGCCCGGCAAGCCCCAGACGGAGACCTTACTATCAAAATCAAGACTGCGTAGAGAACGCCGCAAAATAAACCCTAGGGCCCAAGCGACGATGAGCGCGACGAGCAGCGCTACTACCAGCGCAAGAAAGCCAGGCACTAGCGTTGCTATTCTGGTTGCCACTCTCATTACCGATTGATTCAATGCTTGCGATACCTGTTGCCACATAACATACTCCTCTTCTAAGGAATTAGGGATTGAAACGGTCGGGCCATCGCCACCGCGACAGCAAGTACGGTTTCTGTTTTTCATAGGAGAGCGCGAGCCGCTCTAAGATGTACTGAAAGCCGGCGAAAGAGACGTTCTTGATTTCCAACGCATAAGAAGCAACCCAAGCCCAATACAGCGGAGTCATCGCGCGCAATAGATGTTCGCGGTTGATCGCACGCTGGCGGTAAGCTAGCGCAAAATCATACACAAGGCGCACCCAAAGATCGTCGGGAATGTGAAATGCCCCTGGGGCGAGTGTTGTTAGTCTTTTCAGCTCCAAGAACGTTGCAGGCGGCAGTGCTATCGTCCAAATCTCCCTTAAGTTTCGGTAGCCGAGCTGAAAGGTTTCAATCATGCGCTGCACGTCCACCGCAACCTCCTCCGCTTCTTCCTTTCTGGCCGGCTCGCCAAACGCGGTCACGCTTTGCGAAACGTTAGATTTCTGCCAGAATCCGGTGTTGCGTTCCAAATCCAAAAAGAGGCGCCCGAGCACGGTTGCCAGGATCGAGCTCACATCTGTCGTTTCCGGCGGGCGGGGCGGCTCCATCGGCAAATTCACTTCACAGATATTCAGACCTGCGGAGATTGCCTCTGTGGCGATCCACTGTTGGCAGCGTGGGAGCCGTGTTCTTCCGTCCAGCTGTAGGAGGCGGTCTACAAATTTTGAGGAAAAACAAAGATCGATGGCCATCGGGAAATGAATCCTCTTGCCGTACAGGGCTCGCACGATGGGATAAATGATACTGCTATTGATAAGCGAGCCGAGTTTCACTTCCACATAGCGTGGCATCGCCAGATCAAATCCCTCATTCAAGAGGGGCCGCAACATCTTCTCCATAACATCTACCGAAATCGGCTGCGGATTCGTATTCCAAACGAAACAACATTTCGCTCCCACCTTTTGACTGATCTGAAACACTTCGTAAAAGGAGCCGAAGAGCCCTGGTGAGGTGTTCAAAGGTGGCACCGAATAGTGCAACAGTTCAGCGCCGGCGATTTGCGGTACCGGCGGCGCGGCACCGTTGCTAGGGCAGGCAATGAGCACGCGCTGGCCGGCGCCGGCGATAGCGGATGCCCAGTTCAAGTCCTCGCTCGTCTTAAGAGCAGGCAGGCCAATCACGACATCGGCCGTACCGATCGTGTCAAGCTGTTCTTTGACTTCCTGCGGCAGACTTCCCGTTTCAGCCATAATTCACTTTACGTTGCTCAAAGATCCAAAGCCGCAATGCCGGCCAGCGGAATCCGCACCCACGTAGGACGGTTTTCCAGTTCATAGTTCAACTCGTAAAAAGCTTTGTCCAGGAGATACGCTTCGAGCAACGCTCTAAATCCACGCTGATCCCCCGGCAAGAATGACGCGCGGGCGGCTTCCTGCCGGTACGCCCGCAAAAAAGAAGTGGCCACCGATTGCTCCCAGAACCGGCTCCAACCGGCGAGGCTTTCTAAGCTTTCGGGGCGCCGGGCCGCGTAAGTCGCCAAGCCAACTTGCGCCGCATAGCTAAAAGAGCGCAGCATACCCGCGACGTCTTTCAGAGGGGATTGTTTGGTGCGCCTCTCCATTAACGGCCGCGTTGGTTCTCCTTCAAAATCCAAAATCACGAAATCATTTTTCACGCATAACACTTGGCCAAGATGATAATCGCCGTGAATCCGAATACGCTGAGCGTCGATTTTCAGACTCTTCAAAACATGGAAGTGGGCCAATGCTTGACTGCGGCGGCTAAGCACAAACGCGGCCGCCTCCGTCGCTTCATCGGTAAAGCGCGGTATGGATTGCTTCAAGCGCGCAAATACTTCGGCGGCATGTTCTTCCATATGAGTCACCAGGAGTTTCAGGCTGTTTGCGTCTAGAGGTTCCGGCGCGAAATCGGGGTTGCCGGTGTCCACAGCCAAAGCCGCATGCATCTCCGCCGTGCGCCTCCCAAGAATGGCGGCTGCGTCTAAACAAATGCCTAAATGAGCGCGGGCTTGGGCGTTTTCTTCTTCGTCCGCCAATTCAATAAAGGATTTGTTAGGGCTCGGAACAGGTTCACGAGGAGTACGTGAACAGTTCTCATAGAATCGTTCAAGCTCCTCAAGCATCCAGCGCCACCCATCGCCCTCGTTTACGACCAAGCCTTGCACCATCGCCAGCGTGGCCGGCTCGTCTTGGCCGCGCACATACTCAATCGATCCGGCAAACGGCGGTATCCGCGTGAATTGCGTATATTCCGTCAAATAGCGGCCGATTTCGCAATCCGGGTTTTGTCCGGGCTCCTGCCGCCGGAAGAGCTTCATGATTAGCCGTTCACCAAAACGAATAGACGAATTGCTTTGTTCCGCTGTGCCGCGCGTGGGTGGCAGCGGAACTTCCGCTGGTCCACGCGCCGCGCCGTATACGCTGCTGGCTCTGCCCTGAATCAATCCTTTCGCCGTCGCGATGGTCGCATCGTTCTCGATCGCAGCCAGCAACGCGGTGCAAGTCTCGTCGTCGAAGATCGCGTCATACAGAATGCCCTCTTCATGCCCGGAACTGATATTGGCAATCACCGCGTTTGGAAAATCGGCTCGCAACTTCTCAGCGCCGCTTCCGAACCTCTTTCCCAGCGCCAGAAAATAGTTGTCAATGGTGCCGTCTTCGAAAAAAATCGAAAGCAAGGTCAAGGCCGTTCCTGTATTTGGAAGCTCTGCCCAATCCAGCAAAGAGATATTGCTAATCTTTCGCGACTTGCCGCCGAACCAGCGTTGCTTGCTCAGGAAATCAGGCAGCGCGCGCGTTACCAACGTTGCCAGATCAGCTCCTTCTAAAATGCTGTTCCAGCCGCTATTCATGACGAGCATTATTTCTTCCGGCTCCGCATCGCTTTCACTTTGTTTGTGCAACTCGAACCAAAGGAACTCGTAGGCCCCCAAGCTCAGCGGATAAAGCTGCTTTCCAATTCGCGGGAACTCTACATAGCCCATCATTTCAACCGGCTTCATTCCATCGAACTCAGTGAGATCGAGGGCCACGGGCTGGGGAAAGCGCGATAGGTTCGCAACGCAAAGAATCTCCTCGTTTTCTAAACGGCGCAGATAGGCGAGCACCTTCCGGTTCGCCGGATTCAAGAAGTGAATCGATCCCCTCCCGAAGACTCGAAAGATCTTGCGGAGCGCGATCATGTTGCGCATCCAGCTGAGCAGCGACGACGGATCACCCTGCTGCGCTTCTACATTGATGGCGTCGTAACCGTAAATTGGATCCATGATCACCGGATTGAAAAGCTTGGCGGGTGTCACGCGCGAAAAACCGCCATTTCTATCGGCACTCCACTGCATGGGTGTTCGCACACCATTCCGGTCTCCCAGATAGATGTTGTCACCCATGCCGATTTCATCCCCGTAATACAGAATGGGCGTACCCGGAAAGGAGAACAGGAGGCTATTTAACAATTCAATGCGCCGCCGGTTATTATCCATGAGCGGCGCCAGTCTGCGGCGGATACCTACGTTTACGCGCATTCGCGGATCGGCGCTATAAGCCAGATACATATAGTCGCGCTCCTCGTCACTCACCATTTCGAGCGTCAGTTCATCGTGATTGCGCAAGAAAAGGCCCCACTGGCAGCTTTCGGGGATCGCAGGCGTTTGTGCAATGATGTCGGTCACCGGCAGACGGTCTTCCAGGCGCAGAGCCATAAAGATACGCGGCATCAGCGGAAAATGAAAAGCCATATGGCACTCGTCGCCATCGCCAAAATAAGCGCGCACATCACTCGGCCATTGATTCGCTTCCGCCAGAATCATGCGGTTCACATACCGCTCGTCCATTTCGCGGCGGATCTGTTTGACCACCACATGGGTTTCGGGCAAATTCTCGCAATTGGTGTGGTCGCGTTCCACCAGATATGGAATCGCATCGAGGCGAAGCGCATCCACTCCCAGGTCGAGCCAATACCGCATCGCCTTCTGCACTTCTTCCAGCACGGCCGGATTGTCGAAGTTTAGATCGGGCTGGTGTGAAAAGAAGCGGTGCCAGTAGTAGGCGTTGGCAACCGAATCCCACGTCCAATTCGATTTTTCAGTGTCGGTAAAGATGATTCGCGCATCGGCGTATTTCTTGTCGCTATCGTTCCACACGTAAAATTCGCGTTCTGCTGAACCAGCGGGGGCCAACTGCGCGCGTTGAAACCACGGATGCTGGTCGGACGTGTGGTTGATTACCAGTTCAATCATCACCTGCATGCCGCGTTCATGCGCAGCGTCGAGGAATGCGCGGAAATCTTCGAGCGTTCCGTAGTCCGGGTGGACGTTCAAATAGTCGGAGATGTCGTATCCGTCGTCTTTTAACGGAGAAGGGAAGAAGGGCAGCAGCCACAAGCAGGTGACACCCAGGTCTTGAAGGTAATCCAGGCGCTGTGTGAGTCCTTGAAAATCGCCTATGCCATCGTTGTTGCTGTCAAAGAAGGCGCGGACATGCAGCTCGTAAATGATGGCATCCTTGAACCACAGCGCATCCTGCGCGCTTCCCGTTGCCTTCATGCGTCTTCACCTTTGGCAAGCAGCGCGACGGGAAACGCGCTGAACAGTTCCTCCATAGGCACGCGCCCGTCCGGCCGCGTACTCACTGTTTGTCCGGTAAACACATTGCGGAACGAATGTGATGCCAGTTCGCCAAGGTCCAATTCCGTATCGTGCCAAACGGAGCCAAGCGGCAAGCCGTTTGTAAACCCAGTAAGGCCAGCCACCAAGCGCGGAGCCACCGCTATCACTGCGTCGCCTTCAAATGTTCGCGCAAATGCCACAACGTTGGCTGCGGCGGAGCCCGATGCCGCTAGGGGAGTATACTCTCCGCGCAAGAACAGCGGCGCTCGCCGTTTTCTCAAGCCCAGACCCTGCGCCGACACGAAAAGTTTCACCGCTCCGTTCTTCCAATCACTTAACAATTGGGTTGCCAACGTGCGTTTGGCGCAACACGGCTGCGCTTCGGCGAGGTTCTTGGAAATATCGGCCAGCATTTCTTGACGTAGCCTAAAATCGACGGGTCTGCGGTTATCTGGATCGACTAGATTCAAGTCCCACAACTCACTCCCCTGGAAAAAGTCCGGCACTCCAGGAGACGCAATTTTTAGCGTCAACTGCGATAACGAATTCACCATTCCGAGCTCAGCTACGCGCTGATGAAACGGTAAGAATTGAGCCAGAAACGGTTTTGCGCGCGTGCCGATCAATGTGCTCTCGACAAATTGCTCCACCGCCGCATCATACTCCGCCGACGGCGTAATCCAGCTTGTATGTATTTTCTTTTCCTTGGTTGCTTTAGCCAGATATTGGCGCATGCGATCGATAAACTCACTGCTGACCTGTTCTTGCCCGGCTGGCCACGCTCCGATCAAGGCCTGATAGTAGATGTATTCGTCAGACCGGTCGGGCGCAAATTCATCTTGCACCCGCGTGCGGGCCGACGAATTGATGCGTGTCCACAACGTGACCTGCTGGCTCCAAAGCCGCGGAATTTCCGACAGAATATTCAAACGCGCGCGCGCATCTTCGCCGCGTTTGGCGTCGTGCGTTGAAGTTGCGGACATCGCTTGCGGAAAACGTTCTACACGTTCTTTGTTAGCCTCATGAAATTCTTCGGGCCGGCCTCCAAACCGCAATGGATTGCCTCCGACTTCATTCAAAGACAAGAGCGGGCAATATCGATAGAACGCTGTATCTTCCACGCCTTTGGCTTGCACCGGCCCCGTGTACTGTTGGACTTTCATGGCAAAACTCAATCTGCGCGCATGCTCTTCCGATGGAAGGTCGGGCCGTGCTACCGGCAGAATGATTTTTCGAATGAACCGGAAGATGGATGATTCCCGCGCGGGATTTCGGCGGAGCGCGTCCCGAATCGCAGCGTCTATGTTGCGCTTGTCGAATTCGCTCCAGCCGTTGGCAGTGACATATGTTCGATACACGGGAAAACAGGCAACTACTTCTGTCAGCGCTTCCTGCAAGCTTAAGAGCGTGAAGTCGCGATAGTGACGGTCGCTTTCCGAAATGCGGTTCAATTCATGGGCCAGCACGTGCATCTCACTCGCCATGGCGGTCTCGATGATCAGCTTCTTACCTGTGTAGACGACGTCTTTGAACGATCGCCGGTCATTCGTGATCCGGCTATATAGTTTTTGAAATTCACGCGCTGCACTCTTGTCTACATACAGGGAATTAAGCATGTTGAGGAACTCGTAGCCGGTGGTTCCCTGTACGGTCCAATCTTCGGGGAGTTTCTCTCCCTCTGTCAAGATCTTCTCAACCACCACATAGAATGGACGCTCTGCTCCTACTGCATCGCGCAGCCGAGCAAAGTAAGCGTGCGGATCAAATAAGCCGTCCACATGGTCGAGCCGCAGGCCAGTGACGATTCCCTGTTGAACGAGCCGCAAGACTAACGCATGGGTTGCATCAAACACCTCGGCGTCTTCCATCCGGATCGCCGCCAGTTCATTGATGTCAAAAAAACGCCGGTAGTTGATTTCGTGCGTGGCGGTTCGCCACGACGATAAGCGATACGGTTGCAATTCAAGCAGTTGGTGAAGCAGATCGAAGGTAGCCGGGTCTCCCGGTTCGCCGTTGAACTTTCTGATGTTTGCTTCCACGTGTTCGCGAATGGCCGTAGATTCGCTCATGAGAGTGGCAAGGCGGCGTTTGGCTACCTCCTTTTCGCGGCTTCGCTCGCTCACGGAAGTCATGTCCGTATGTTCGGTGGCGGGTAAGTGCTCCAGATGAAACAGAATGCTCAAAAACTCCGTCAGTTCAGGGCTCTCGGACGGATACGCCGCTTTCAGCTTGTCTACATTGTGCCCCAGCACCAGGCACAGTTGGCGCGGATTCAGCGGCAGGTCGCGGTCGAAGTAGCGCAGACTGAAGAGCCCGTCGCCCGAAAGCGCAATCTGGAATTTTCCGCTGTCAAGAGCGACGCCGTACTGTTCGCCCAAGATCGGTAGCAATACTTTGTCTCGCAGTTCGCTTTTCAAAGGTGTCCAGTCAATATCGAAATACCGCGCGTACTGCGAAGATGGGCCGTTCTCCAAAACGTCGCGCCACCAGGAGTTTTCGCGTTCGCTGATGCCCATATGGTTAGGCACGAAGTCGAGGATGAGCCCCATGCCGCGTGCCCGTAGCTCCGCCGCCATCCGCTCCAGCGCTTCAGACCCGCCAATCTCCGGATTGATCTGGCTGTGGTCGCAAATGTCATAGCCATGCATGCTGCCGCGTGTCGCCTTCAAAATCGGCGAAGCGTAGGCGTCGGTGATGCCCAAATCGGAAAGGAAGGGAACGATTTTCGCCGCATCGTCCAAGGTGAATGTGTGGTTGAACTGCAGGCGATACGTCGAAACGGGCGACTGCATCAGGTAGTCTCCTTCGGCAGGGTTCGAAAAACAACAGCGCCGGGGCGTGCGAACAGGATGCGCGACTGGCAGGTGTTCACTTGAATGGGTTGGCTGTCAGGCGCGAATTGCAGATTTTCGGAATCCCAAATGCGACAATCGAGACCAGCTTTGCCGCGCAGATCGATTTCTCCCTGTCCGCGTAAGCGAATCACCGCGAACAGAACTGCCCGCTCAAGGAGTAGTGTGTCGTCATCGAGAGCCGCTATTTGCAGATCTGTCGAAGTGGCCGCCGTCCTCCGCATCTCTAAGAGACTCTTATAGAAGCGCAGCATGGAGGCATGCGGTTCCGACGTTAATTCGTTCCATTGAAGCCGGCTGGCCAGGAAAGTTTCCAGGGCTTGCGGATCGGGAATCGCCGTTTGGGAGAATCCGGAGAAGTCCGCGAATTCCCGCCGGCGGCCTTCGGTGACGAGCGGGCCCAGTTCTGCGTTGTGATCGGTGAAGTAGCAAAATGGCGTACTGGCCGCCCATTCCTGACCCATGAACAATAGCGGCGTTTGCGGCAAAAGCAGCAGAAGCGCGCTTGCTGCCCGGTAAGCTGCCCATTCTATGCGGTGATGCAAGCGGTCTCCTAAAGCGCGATTACCGGTCTGATCGTGGTTCTGAATGCAGTAGACAAACTGCGGATAATCGATGCCGGTGGTATCGCTGTCGCCGCGTATCCATCCGCGCCTGATGGTTTTCGCAATCGAAGCTGTCGAACCGTCGAATTCTGCGTAATACCCTTCGGAGTCACCTGCCAGCGCTCGTCTCATCTGATGATGGAAATCGTCGGCCCAAACTGCCGCCAACCCCATGCCGCCTCGACATTCGGGCTCTACCAACTCCGCCAGATTCCTACAGTCTTCGGCGATAACGTGAATGCGCCGCCCGAGTTCGACCGACGAACGACGGACGGCCGAGGTCAACTCCGCTAGGATGTGAGGTTGGCTATCGTCTTTGATAGCGTGGGTGGCATCTAAGCGCAGGCCGTCGACATGGTACTCGTGAATCCAGCGTAGCGCATTTTCGATGACGTATTCGCGCACGGGTTGACTTAGGGTGCCATCGAAATTCACGGCATCGCCCCACGGAGTGTGATGACGCTTTGTAAAGTAGTGACTGCTGTAACTGGCCTGATACGCGCCGTCGGGACCGAAATGGTTGTAGACCGCGTCGACAAACACGGCCAATCCTAGCTGGTGCGCTTGATCGACGAACGAGCGCAATTCGTCGGGCTTTCCGTAACAATGCGCCGGCGCAAAGGGAGCGACGCCGTCGTAACCCCAGTTTCGAGTGCCCGCGAAGTCGGCAAGCGGCATGAGTTCCACCGCAGTCACTCCAAGGTCCTTCAAGTATGGGAGTTTTGTTGCCGCGGCGGCGTACGTGCCGTCGGGCGTAAAAGTGCCCACGTGCAGTTCATAGAACACGGCATCTTGCAGCGCAATACCAATCCAATCTGAATCGTGCCATTCGAAGATTGAAGGGTCAACAATGACAGAGGGCCCATGCACTCCCTCCGGTTGATAGCGCGATGCCGGATCTGGAAGAGGTCCTCCATTATCGACATAGAAAGAGTACGGGGTGCCGGGCAGCGCACCAACAAGCAACGCTGTGAAGTAACCATCGCTCTGTTTCGTCATAGCGATATCGGCGTCACCAACAGTTACGCGCATTGTCTTCGCATCAGGTGCCCAGACCCGGAAAACTACTTGGGTCTCCGGGAAACTCGCGCAAGACGTGCTCGGTGTTTGGCTCGCCGCCCGAATGTCTGACGGCTTCCTACTCTGTTTGGCGGCGAGCAGCCTCGCACTTTGCGCTTTGGCAACACTTGCGCCTAGAACAGGTTTCCAGTTAGTAGGCACCATTAAGAAGAGTTCAGAATAGCAGTTAGCGTTTCGTTTAAAGTTCGGCTAAGTGGCCCGCCCAAAAAGTGGGCTGCCATTTAGCCAGTTCTTCGCGGTTGCCGTAACCGTATGTAACCGCACAGCTTTTCACGCCGGCGCGGTGGGCGGCTTCGATATCTGCGGGGGAATCACCCACGAACAAGCTTTCTTGAGGCGACGCGTCCAAGGCTTGCAGCGCTTTGAAGATCACATCAGGGTTCGGCTTGGCTGGAAAGCCGTCCGTACCCTGCACGTGATCGAAATAAGACAAAAGTCCGAACCGCTGCAACACCAAGCGAGTGGTCGGCGTGCCTTTGGTGGTAGCAGTGGATTTGCGGCCACCTAATTTGGCGAGTGCCTCAGCCACTCCCGGATATGCTTTGGTTGCGGCATGATTACGCAAAGGATAGAGCCGCCGATACTCGACGACAAGGGCGTCAATTTGTTCAGATGTGTAGTCTGGAAACAGATCTTGAAAAAGATCGACTAAGTGCCGGCCGATATAGCCCTTTATAAAATCGAACGGCACGTCCGGTTTGGGTGTAGATGCTAAAACACCCTGGATGGCTCCGACGATGTCTATCGCGGAATCAACCAGGGTGCCGTCAACGTCGAACAGGTAAACTTTGAACGCCGGAATCAAGCGGGCTGCGGACTCTCGCCACCCATCAAGCCAGGTAAAGCATTCGGCATTGGAGTAGGCGCTACGGCTCCGCCATCGGGGCTGCTGGGCTTCTGCTGATTACTAGGCGCCAGTTTTGGCAGTGTTCTGCCATCGATCAGAGCCATCACTTCAGCGCCATCGAGCACTTCGCGTTCGAGCAGCGCCTCGGCAATGCGAACCAGTGCATCCGAGCGATCAGAGATGATGCGCTTGGCACGGTCGTAGCCGTCTTCCACCAGCTTGCGGACTTGCTGGTCAATTTTGATGGCGGTTTCTTCGCTGTAATCGCGATGCTGATTGATCTCGCGGCCCAGGAAGATTTGCTCATCTTTCTTACCGAAGCTGAGTGGCCCGAGTTCGCTCATGCCCCACTCGCAAACCATTTTGTGGGCCATTTCAGTGGCGCGTTCGATATCGTTGCCCGCGCCGGTGGTCATCTGATCGAGGAAAATTTCTTCCGCGATTCGTCCAGCCATCAAAATAGCCAAACGCGCTTCCAGATATTTCTTGTCGTGCGACAGTTTGTCGTCGATCGGCAACTGCATCGTCAAACCCAGCGCCATGCCGCGCGGGATGATGGTGACCTTGTGCAACGGGTCGGAATGCTCAATCACGGCTGCCACAATGGCATGGCCCGCTTCGTGATAAGCCGTCATTTTCTTTTCCTTGTCGCTGATGATCATGCTCTTACGTTCCACGCCCATCAGGACTTTGTCTTTGGCGAGTTCGAAATCAAACTGCGTAACCACTTTGCGGTTTTGCCGGGCGGCTACTAGGGCCGCTTCGTTAACCAGATTGGCCAAGTCGGCGCCGGCGAAACCAGGAGTGCCGCGAGCGATAACGCTCAAATCAACGTCGTCGGCGAGTGGAGACTTTTTGGTGTGAACCTTAAGAATGCTTTCGCGGCCGCGGACGTCAGGACGGTCGACCACGACGCGTCGATCAAAACGGCCGGGGCGGAGAAGAGCAGGATCAAGGACGTCGGGACGGTTGGTTGCAGCGACTAAAATCACGCCTTCGTTCGATTCAAAGCCATCCATTTCAACCAGCAACTGATTGAGGGTTTGTTCGCGCTCGTCGTGACCACCGCCTAAGCCCGCTCCACGGTGACGGCCGACCGCGTCAATTTCGTCAATGAAGATGATGCAGGGCGCGTTCTTCTTACCTTGTTCAAAAAGGTCGCGCACGCGGCTGGCACCGACGCCTACGAACATTTCGACAAAGTCGGAACCGGAAATTGAAAAGAATGGAACGTTGGCTTCACCGGCAATGGCGCGAGCCAGAAGCGTTTTGCCGGTGCCGGGAGGCCCGATCAGCAGCACGCCTTTCGGAATGCGTCCGCCCAGCTTTTGAAACTTCTGTGGTTCGCGCAGGAATTCGATAATTTCCTGCAACTCCTCTTTGGCTTCGTCTACGCCTGCGACATCTTTGAAGGTGACTTTCTTTTGCTGGGACGAGTGCAAACGTGCGCGGCTCTTGCCAAAGCTGAGAGCTTTGTTGCCACCGCTTTGCATCTGCCGCATCATGAAGATCCACAAGCCAAGCAAAATCAAAATAGGTACAAAGCTCAACAGCGTGCCAATCCAACCGCTGGTGGTTTCCTTTTCGATGTTGTACTTCACACCTTTTTCATTGAGCAGGTCGTAAATCTTGGGATAGTTGCTGGGAATGACGGTGTGATATTGCGTGCTTACGCCGTTACCCAAATATGTTCCAGTGACGTCCGCGCCGGTGATGTCGGCGTCTTTCACTTTGCCGTCTTGAATCAACTGGATAAATTCGCCAGCGTTCAAAGACTTCGGCGGCGTTCCGCGCCCGGTTTTGACCGCCATGTACACCAAAAGCACGGCCGAAATGATAACCACCCAAAATACTGCTGTTTTAACGTTTGAACTCATGAAAATTCACCTTCTGCCCGGTCTGCCCAGTTCACTCTTCTCTTTAGAATAAGGCAACAGGCCCCAACTCCGTCTCAAACCCGATACAACGCGAAGCGAAAGCACTCCTACTTAACAAGACGTAAACACCGCAGCTTTCGATTCAGATGATCTGAGTTGTTTGGACTCAAGCTTGACGATAGACTAAACGAACTATGTTGCGGCTCCCATCCGCAACAATCACACGAGCCGAGCCCCCGAATTGGCGGACCCAGACAATTTCGGTGCCCGCCAGTACCACGGGCCAATGTTTTCGCTCCCAGAGCAGCACTTTACCCAATTGGAAGAGCGTTTTAATCTTCTCATCTGAATGATGACCGACCCGCTGGAAGAGATCGCCAGGGTGCCAGTTGCGCACAGATAAAGTACGTAGTGCCCCAGCACGGCCAAGAAGATCGCCGTCCCAGTCACAAATTTCGACGTTTTGTTCTTCTTCTTCCTTGAAATTAGCACAGATATGTCGCAGTTCAACAGATTTTAACCAATTGATGGTTAGGAATCCGGTTTGGAAGGGCAATTCGTACTCTTGGCCGAGTTTGAGGTCAATCTGATAATCCCGTTGCTGGCTGGAGCGTAGGCCGCTCGGGCTAAGCAAAAGCTGGCCAAACGAGCGTAGGGCGTCGACGCCGGGGATGATGACGCGGTCGTGGCCATCTTCGCTTTGGCAGAGCCGCAGAATAGATTCGATGTGTTCGTATTCGATGGCGTGCAGATCGCCGCGCAGATCTTGGACCGCGCGGCGAATGAGGCGGCGTCGGAGAGCCAGATGCAGGAGCGTTAGTTTGGCGACAGTCATTTGCCAGCCGCGCGGCGTGCGGGCCACGAGTTGTGGATAGAGCAGCTCGATCTTTTGGTTCCAATAGTCTTCTTCGGTTTGGGCCAAATCGGCTGATTGCGCGAGGAGCATTTCGAGGTTCGGATTGTACGTGCTCGCCAGGGCGGGCAGAGTTTCGAGGCGGATACGGTTGCGGGTAAACGTTGTGTCGAGGTTGGAAGCGTCGTCGCGCCAATGGATGTCTTCGGACCCGGCCCAGGCGCGCACTTCGTCGCGAGTGCAGGTGAGAAGAGGGCGGATGAGGCGATCGGCGGTGACGGGGCGCATGCCCGCGAGACCTGTGAGTCCCGCGCCGCGGAACAGCCGAAAGAGAACGGTTTCCGCTTGATCGCTGCGCGTGTGGCCGAGAGCGACTGCGTGCAGGCTGTGTTGCTCGATGGCGCGGTGGAAGAAGGCGCGGCGCAGATTGCGTGTTTGGTGTTCGATCTGCGTGCCGGGTGCGGGTGTGTGTTCGACGGCGATAGGAAGGCCGAGTTCGGCGGCGAGCGCGCGGACAAAGGATTCATCAGCATCGGATGCGGAGCCCCGGAGATGATGATTAACGTGGAGGACGAGCAGTTCGCAGGCGAACTGGCTGCGCAATTGATGGAGGATGTGCAGGAGGACGACGGAATCGGCACCACCGGAGACGGCGACGCCGATGCGTTGGGCCGCCGTAAGCATGTGGTGACGATGAATGTAGGCGGTGACTCGCGTGAGGAGGGTTGAGGGCAACAGTTGTATTTTACGCGGCTGGCAGACTGGGCTTAATATGGCTTCTCCCGGGCATCGTTTCCGGGCGGATCGTAATCGCAAACCCATATGTCGCGCTTTGCGTCGTGCGCCGTCGCGCAACCCAGGTAACTGCTGTTGCGCCACACAACCTGAGTGTAGTGATGGCAGCGCAGATTCGAATCGATGCAGGCGTTCTTGTCGTGGTCGTAGTTCTCCTCTTCCGCGGCCCAAGCTGCCACGGCGTCGCTGGCTTTGTTTGCTCCCGGTGGCCAGGTGTACGCGATGTTTTGCCCCGGAATTCCTTGCATCTTTTCAGCGCCAGTGGAGGCCAACGTCTTGGCCCACTGCTCAGCCTGTGCCGCCAGTTTGTTCGACCATTTCAGCGGAGGCACTCCTACTTTTCGTCTTATTGCGTTGTGAGCCGTCAACATCTCGCGAGCGAACGCGGGTAATGTCTCGTCGGTTTCTGCTGCCGCAAAGGCGAACAACGCAGCTACGCTAATCAAACCAGCAACGAACGCACGCGCTTTTGGCATTTGTCTTGCACTTCTCCTTAATTAAAGCAGTACAGGGCGCGAATGTGATGAGATACCTCAAAGCGAGCCTCTCGTTACCGCTCCTTCGCAGTCGCGGCTCAGCTTGTACTCGTCTTTTCTTCGAGTTCGGCCCAACGTGCGTAAAGGGAATCGAGTTCGCTTTGCGCGCTTTCCATTTTGCGGTAGCACTCTTGCAAGCGTTTCGGGTCACGTAAGACGTCTTGTTCCTCGAGCTGCGCACGCCATTGCGCCAGCCCTTGTTCGGCTTGCGCGATGCGTCCCTCGATGCTCTCCCATTCGCGGTTCTCCATGTAAGAGAGCTTTTTCAACGGCTTCGCGCTACCGGCTGCCTCTTTCGGCACAGCAACGGCGGGTTTTGGCTTGCTTTTTTGATCTACCCAAGCCTGCCATTGCGAATAGTCGGCAAACAACTCTGCTTTGCCATCGCCATCTAATCCAATCACTGTCGTAGAGACGCGATCGAGCAAATATCTGTCGTGCGTCACCAAGACCAGCGAACCCGGGAATTCCACTAAACTCTCCTCTAGAATTTCGAGCGTTGGAATATCTAAGTCGTTCGTTGGCTCATCCAGCAGCAACAGATCCGCCGGTTCGAGCATCAGATTCGCAATCAGCACACGTGCGCGCTCACCACCGGAGAGCCGGCTTACCGGTTGATTCAACTGCTCGTTCGCAAACAAAAATCGCGATGCCCATGATGCCACATGGATCACACGCTCGCGGTAAATCACCGAATCGCCTCCACCGGCTAGAGCCTGCCGCAGCGTGAGATCGGGATTTAGGGGACGGTTCTGATCGAAATAAACCACGCGCAGCGCCGCCGCCTGTTTGATCTCGCCGCTCAACGGTTCGATTTCGCGCCGCAACAGCCGCAGCAGCGTCGTCTTGCCACTGCCGTTTGGTCCCACTAATCCTATGCGTGTGCCGGCCGTTAGTACGAACTCAAGTCCATCGAACAACAATTTCTCGTCGTAGGCATAGCGTAGAGCCGTCACTTCGATCAAGCGCTTGGTCTTGCGCTCCGATGCGGTGAAATCGATATCGGCCGTAGCCGAGCGCGAGCGCGTATTCAAGTCGGCCAGTTCGCCAATCAGAGCATGGGCGTTGTCGATGCGCGCTTTGGCTTTCGTAGCGCGAGCTTTGGGTCCACGCCGCAACCATTCCATTTCAATGCGCACGCGGTTTTCTAAAACATCCTGCCGCTTAGCCTGCGCTGCCAGAAACTCGCCCTTCTTTTCCAGGAACGTACTGTAGTTCCCGTGTACCCGCAGAATACCGTCCGGATAAGTACGGTTGATCTCGGCCACGTCCGTCGCCACATTCTCGAGAAAGTAGCGGTCATGGCTCACCACGAAACAGGCGAAACGCGCACTTTGCAATCGCTTTTCGAGCCACTGGATGCCTGCCAAGTCCAAATGGTTGGTTGGCTCGTCGAGCAGCAGAATATCCGGATTAGCCACTAGCGCCTCAGCCAAGGCCAACCGCTTGCGCCAGCCGCCGGAGAGCGTTGCCGCCTCGACGTCAAAATCGGTGAATCCCGCGCGCCCCAGCGTCTCTGCTTCACGGCTATCTTTTTCTTCCTCTGGCACGCCGCCGCGCTCCAACGCGCGGCGGATCACCTGGCGTACCGTTTCCTTCGTGGCAAACTGCGAATCTTGCTCGACATAGGCCAGCCTGGTGTTCTTTCGCAGCGCTATCTCACCACTATCAGGTTGCTTGCGGCCCGCTAACAATTCCAGCAGCGTCGACTTGCCCGAACCATTTGGGCCGATCACGCCAATCCGTTCGCCTTCAGAAATGTTCAACGTGAGATTTCGAAAAAGCGGATCGGAGCCATATGCTTTGCTCAGAGCGCGCGCGCTTAATAAGAGGGCCACTCCCTCTATGTTCCTATGCGCTGCTTTTGCGCGCATTGCCAATGGGCGCGCGGAATGCCATCCCTCCCACATGAATGGATGTATTCTTTCCAAATGGTTAAGTTTTCCCGCATATTGCTTCCCGTCGACTTCTCTGAACGCTGCCTGGGCATGACGCACTACGCCCGCGCGCTGGCCGAAAAGTATGACGCGGAAATCATTCTGCTGCACGTGCTCAGCCCAGTTTTCATTACTCCGGAGATCGGTATGGCGCCACCCGCGATTGTCGCTGTGCCGCAGTGGCTCGTTACCGAAAAGAACAACTTGCTGGAAGGTTTGGCCACTTCTGAGCTGGCTGGTTTGCGGGTCCGCCGGCTCGTCTACGAGGGCATTCCGGAAATGCAGATTGTTGAAACCGGCAAATCCGAAGATGTGCAACTGATCGTCATGCCAACGCACGGATATGGCGCGTTCCGCCGTTTCTTGATAGGTTCGGTGACCGCGAAAGTCTTAGACGACTCGCCGGCGGCCGTTCTCACGGGTGTCCACATGGAGCAACACCTCCACGATCTGAAGGAGGAGTTTCCCATCATAGCTTGTGCGGTCGACATGAAAGCGGCAAGCTCGCAAACGCTCGCCTCCGCCGCGAAACTCGCAATTGATTTTGGCGCAAAGCTCGGCGTCATTCATGTTCGTCCGCCGCAAGGGCAGGGAAGCGCTGCCCCGAATCCGGCAGACCTGCAGCCGCAACTAGAAGAACTCGTTGCGAGCGAACTGGCAAAAAGCAATCTCAGCTTTGCGCCCGGACAAGTTGAGTCGTCCGTGGAGAACGGCGATACCGCGCAGACCATCTGTGGCTTTGCCGAACGTATTGGAGCTAAGCTGCTGGTCGTCGGCCGCGATCATGGCGATGAAACGGGCGGACGCCTGCGGACCCATACGTACTCCATCATCAGGCAATCGAGCTGTCCGGTACTCAGTCTCTGACCGGTCAGACACGTCCACTTGGCTCAGGCTTGCCTGGGGCGGTACCGAATTAGGTCGCCGACGCTTCCGGCTCGGTTTCAGAAGTGTGGAGGGTTCCGGCGCGCGAGTCGCGACCGGGGTAATGAATGGCAGCAGCGGCAAAGCCGTGCTTTGTAGCCTACAAATGTGGCGGTGGCGGCTCAGCTGGAAAGTGCTCGATAGAGGCTGTCTTTCCACCTCTCCACATCCAAGCTCCAATGCACCTTGGCGTTCGGTGGCTGCGGTAGCAGATCGCTCCAAATCGACCGATTGCGATTGTTTCCAGCCACACCCAGACGGTCGACTACGGTCATTCCCCGTGTCAAAGCGCTGCTTGTTTCCACGTCTATGTAATGGGTGCTCGAACTTGTAGCGATGGTTTGATCGAGCGCGATGGACATTGCCACCGGATCGGGCAGCGAAATTCCGTGCTCGCCGGTTTGTTCGAGATAGGCCGCCCGCGCTGTGCTGTTGCATTCAATGGCAAAATGCGCTAACGGCGTTCCGAACCCCTTGATCTTCTCGATATCCTCCTGATTTAACGCGGCAGTGCCACGGCACAACTGCCAGCCCACCAGTTCCAGCGGCAGTCTGCCCCGCACTACCGAATGCGCCGCTTCCGGATCGCACCAGATATTAAATTCCGCCGCCGGCGTCACATTACCCTCGCAACATGGCGCCCCACCCATAACCACGCAACGCCCAATCAGCTTTCCTAAATCCGGCTTGCGACGCAGGGCAAGCGCCAGATTCGTCAGGGGTCCAAGTGTTACTAATACTAAGCCCGGATAAGTTTCCGCTGTTTTGATAATCGCGTCAGCCGCGTGCAACGGCTCGACCGATCTGCGGGGGGATGGATAGCCATGATCGCCCATGCCGTCGCGCCCATGGAACCAACTAGCATCTTCGAGCGGCCGCAGCAACGGAGCCTCCGCGCCGCGAAAGACTGGCACATTCGAGCCGCAAAGCTCAGCCGTGTACAGCGCATTGCGGCAAGCTTGCTCTACCCCTACGTTGCCTGCTACTACCGTGATGGCCGCCACTGTTACATCAGCAGCTTTGAGCGCCATGATGAGCGCGACGGCGTCGTCGGAAGCGGTGTCTGTGTCGATCAGGAAGGCTCGCGACATTTTCTAAAGATATCAGCGCGAAGGATGTTTAAACTGTTGGAATTTTTGGCGGGCTTGGGCGGCGTCGGAGTCGCGATGGACGAGGGCGTAAGCTTTGGCGAGTTGGAAGTAGACGCGGGCATCATTCGAGTTGAGGCGGCGGGCGGTTTCGAGTTCGGTGATGGCAGAGGCAGTTTGGCCGGTAAGGAGTAGAGAAGCGCCGAGGAGGTAATGGGCTTCTTCGAGTTTAGGAGCTAACTTGACGGCTTGTTCGGCGTAAGGGAGACCGGTGGCGGGGTTAGTGGCCAGCAGTGCGCCGGCGATGCCGAGGCGCGCGAGAAGATGTTGTGGGGTGTTTTCGATTTCGCGCTGGAAGGCGGCGACAGCCTGATCGTCGAGATGATTATTCAACAGAAAACGCCCGTAGGCAAACTGCACGTTGTGGGTTTTGGGGAAACGCTTGACGAGATCGGTGTAGGCTTCAAGAGCTTCGTCTCTTTGACGGTTGGCATCGAAGAATTCGGCGTGGCCGGCGCTCATGACGAGATCGCGCGTCTCAGGAGTCAATGAGGACTGAGAGGACGGTATTCCGATGACGGCGCGGCCAAGAGCGAGGAGCAAATCTTCGCCAGCCGTGGGGCGCTGACGCGAAATGTTATCCAGTATGTCTTGGGCCTGGCCGAAGGCTCCTTCCGAGATCAACAAATTTGCTTGAGAGAACAATACGACTTGGCGCATGTTGGCTTCATCGCCGACGCCGAGGGCGAGCGCCTGGGTCAGGTGATTCAGCGCGGAATGATTCTGATTGAGTTGTGCTTCCGAGAGGCCGAGCATGGCGAAGGCGTTGGCGTCTTTGGGTGCGAGGGCAACTACTTTGCTGAGTGAAGCGACGGCATCGGGGTATTGTTTACGATCATAGGCGATGGTGCCGAGGTACCACCAACCCTCTGCCCAACTGGGACGGAGGTGAACGGCCTGACGGTAGAGGGTGACAGCTTGATCGAGATTATCGGCATCGCGGGCTTGGGCGGCTTTTGCGGCAATGTCGTCGAACTGAGCGGCGAATGAAAGAGTCAGCAAAAGGGGCGCAACGACGTGTGTCAAGAGCAAAGACCAGGATAAGTAATCGCTTGGTTACGCGCGCGCCCCAGTTTCAGAAGTTGAAGCGCGCTTGAAGTTCGACGATGCGGCCGGCAAGGCCACCTTGGGACACACCGAATTGGGGGCCACCGATGGTTCCAGGGTTAGAGATATTCTGCAGATTCTCTTTGTTGATCAAGTTGTAGAAATTCGCCTGCAGGTTGAGCTTTGCGTTTTCTCCGAGGCCTGGCATTTTGGGAAGTCCGAACGCTTTGGCGAGTTGAACATCGTTGCCAAAGTAGCCGGGGCCGCGGAACATGTTGCGGTAAATGTTAACGGGCGCCGGAGGAATACCGGCAGCGAGAGCGGCAGCGGACGGAACGGTGAAGTAAGCCTGGCCTGATGGCGCGGTCGCGTTCTTGGGGAAGTTGCCGAAGGGCGCTTCGAAAGTGGAGTTGGAAGTGGAGTTGGTTGCGCCACCGAGATAGCTGCCAGGGTACAAGCAGCCGATATTGCTGCCCGGATATTCGATGGTTCCACCGGGGCAGTATTGCGGCGTCCAGGGGAAGCCGGAGTGACCATTGATGATGCCGCTGATGGTCCAGCCGCCAATTACTTTGTCTATCCAACTATTGCCCAGTTTGCTGAATTTTGGCTGGTACATACCCCAGATTTTGTAGTTGTGGGTGGTGTCGAAGTCAGCGGGGCCGTAACTGAATGAACGGTTCCAGGGGTAGAGCTCGGTGGTGTAATCCTGGGTGCCATCGTCGATGTCGCGGCTGTACTTGTACTGAAAGTCGATTTGGAAGTTGGAGGAGAAGCGATGTTGCGCTTCAACCAACAGAGCGTTGTAGTGAGCGTTGGCGTCGTTAGCGTACCAATCCACGTCGTTCACAACGGGGTTGAGGTTGGGGTAGTACAACCAATTAAGGTTGCTGTACTGGCGTGTGAGGTGGCGGGTTTCGCTTCCTGAGTAACCGAGTGACGCCATCCAGTTATGACCGAGATCGAACTGGGATTCGAGGGAGTATCGATAGGTAACGGCGGGCGGCAAGTTATTGGGGAAGCCCGTCAAGTCGAGGCTGGTACCGCCCACCGGGAGACCGAAGATGTTGAATGCCTGAATAGCAACAGGGTTGGACGGGAAGCTGCTAATATCGTGAACGTTCGAGCCGGCGGCATAGAGGATGTCGGTGCCAGAAAGAGTCAGGCTGTTGAGGAACGGCGGGTTGAAGCGGCCATTCGAAGTAATGGCAAATTGCTCGAGGTTGTAGCCAATACCGAAGCCGCCGCGAAGGGATACTCTCTTACCCAAAGCGGATTGGGTTGGACTCCATGCGAAACCGACTTGCGGTTCGAAGTTGGTGAAGGTGTTGTCGTAGAGGGAGCCGCCCTTACGAACATAGAGATCGCTGAGGATACCGGTGCCGGATCCGAGCACGACGTTACTAATGTTGCCTTGAGTTTCGGTAGGAGGAGTAAAGTCCTCCCAACGGATGCCAAGGTTCAGAGTGAGGTTACGGGACACCTTCCAATCATCTTGAATAAAGAAGGCGATCGTGTTATCGCGCAAATTCTTGGTGACGGAGCTGGGCGCGCCGGTGATTGGGTTGAAGTTGCCAGTTTCCTGGCTGGGCGCGTCGTTGGCGAAATTCCAGAGGTCGGTAAACGAATAGCTGGGAATTGCGTTCCAAGGGGCAGTATCTAAGAACTCGGCGTGCGCGATGTCAAAGCCGAATTTGATGGAATGGCTGCCTTTAATCCAGGTGAGGGTGTCGCGGTAGGAGTGGGTGAACTGATTGAACACGCTAGGAGCGAAAGGTCCGAAGTTTTGCAGTGTGGCGTTGCTGCCGAAGCCGTTGTAATCGTTCACGCCATTGAGGCTGAAGTTCGCGGTGGGCAAACCGAAAGGCGCTTGTGGGTTAGAAGTGAGTTCGTTCCATTTCCAACCACCGCCGCCGACGCGAGCCTCGTTCAGGAGCGAGGGAGATAGGGTGTGGTTCCACACGCCATCCCACGATTGAGCGAGTGAGTACTGTTTAAGGAGATTCGCTGAATAAGCGGGGCCGCTGTAGCTCTCATTGTAAACGGGTGTCCAGTAAATGCCGAAGAAAATGAGGTCGCGCTGCGTGGCTTGATAATCGAGGCGGCCGTTGTACTGGGCGTTAGTGTTGGTAGTGGGTGAATTGGTTTGTAAGAAGGCAACATCGGGAGTGTTGGTTAGGCCATTGCCAACGCCATAGGGAGTGGCAGCGAGGCCGAAGGTGGGATCAGATTTGCCAAGACCGCTAGTGAGAGGGGAGCCGAGATTAAGGCCTCCTGAAGTGTTCTGGCACTGGGTGGGCGCGAGACTGACACCGGCGCAGGTTTCAGAAATGATTTGCGTGTAAACAGGGGTTTCACCAGGGATAGACAGTATTTTTGCGCTAACGCCGCCCGCGGTAGCCTCACTTTGGATGAACTGGGGCGTAGCGTACCAGCCAGTGGCCACGGTTTGTGAATGGTTGCGCTGCGTCTCATACGAGAAGAAGGCAAAGAGTTTGTTCTTGATGATGGGACCGCCGAAACTACCGCCGTATTGATTGAAGCGCTCGGTGTCTTTCACGCGGGGGTTGTCCGTCTCGATCCAGTTCCCGGCGGCATCCTGCGAGGCGCTCATGCCATTCCAGCGGTTATAGGCATCGAGGCCTGGACGATGCCATTTGAAGAAGGCACTGCCGTGGAGATCGTTGGTTCCGTATTGCGAGACAACCTGAACCTGAGCGCCGGCGCCGCGGCCGTTTTCCGCGGAGTAGTTGTTGGCGATGATTTTGACTTCTTTCACGCTTTCTTCGTTGGGCGTGACGACAGGCGCGCCGCCCCAGACGGCAGAGTTGACGGGGACGCCATCGATTTGGAAGCTGTTGGCGTTTTGGCGTTCGCCGTTGGCGGTAATCTGCACGCCGTTTTCGACTGCGAAAATGCCGTTCCCCGCACCGATGTTGGTACCGGGCAGGTTGTTTGCGCTGCCGTCATTGCCCAGTGCGCCGTCGCCGAACACGCCCGGCGCGAGGCGCACGAGAGTGTAGGGATCGCGCCCAAAAGAGGGAAGATTCTGTACGTCTTTGGACGTAATGGTGCCGCCGATCTCGGCTGACTCGGTATTGAGGACCGGCAGGACCTCGGCAGAGACGGTGACAACCTGATTTGCTGTACTGGCGACAACAAGATTGATGTTGAGTGCCTGTACGGTTTCCGACTGGAGGACAACGCTTTCGAGGACTTGTTTGCTGAAGCCGGCTTTTTGTGCGGTGACCGAATAGGTACCGCCGGCCAAGGCATTGATGGAATAAGAACCCGAATCGCTCGAAGTTGCTTCGGCGTGCAGGCCTGTGGCTGTGTTGGTAGCTGTGATAGTGGCACCGGGCACGCGAGCGCCTGTTGGATCGGTTACGACGCCTTGAAAACCGCCATGATACTGAGCGAAGGCGTTGACCGCTAAAAGGCAGACAAACAGGAACAAAGAAATACTTCTTGAAAACGTCTTCATGGACTAGAAAGCTCCCCTTGGCTAGTGGTTATACCACCAACCAACCTCTGTTAGACTCTTGTACGCCCAAAGCATTACTTCCGTCAAGCAAAAAAAGTTAGTAAGTGCGTTTCCGCGCCCTTTGCGTTTTACGTGGAGACACACAGGTGGCTCACTTGTGGAAGACTGATTGTGATGAGTGAGGGACTTTCGTGGTTTAGGCGGCGGCCTCCTTGGTTTGCGGCATTTCTACCGCCTCAGTGAGGGCTTCTTTCAGGAATTTATCCTGCTGGGCGGGTGTGAGGCGGCGCATGTAG
>PMSX01000148.1 GCA_003167495.1 Bryobacterales bacterium
AGCGGTCAGTGCACCTGGATCGATCTGCACCGTAATGACGTCCGAGTGGCACATGCCGCGGGGCCTTAATGTGTATTCGAAGCTGGCCCGCCGGCGGGCGGGTGTTCTAACTCGAATAACGCCATAATTTACTTTTTTCATAGCTGACTTCCAACCGAGGATTCGCCGGGGCTCGAAGGTGCGCCTGCCATTTGCAGCCCTAAGGCCGCGCCTTGTTTTTGGGGCCTGTTCGCCAGCCACTCGCTGGCGGCCAGCGTTCGCGTCTTCACTTGCTCGGGTTCCAAACGCAGCAATTGCGCACAGTCCTGCAAGGAAAAGCCAAGCAACGTCCGAACGACAAAGCAGCGCCGCAGTGCGCTGTCAAGTTCCAAAACGTTCCGTAATTCAACGGGTAGATCCAAGTCCCCCGCGCCCGTTTCTTCAACTGCGGCTCTATGGCACCGCGTGGCTCTTCCAATGGTCTCCACCAAAAGTGCTTCAGCGTGCAGCCGCTGAGGGCAGAGGACCGCAACGGCGCTCAAAACGATGCGTTCCGCCGTATCCGTGTCACCCGATAGCAGCAGCGCTGTGTGGAAAGCCCTTGCGATGCCCGTGGAGTGAATCGATTCGTTGCGCATATTTCTCCGTTGATCGGTTGACTTTACCTGTACAAAAAGTTGAGCGCATCTCCTTCGCAACGCGGCGGGAAATTGGAAGCGCCTGCTAGAAGCCTAATTTCTCCAAGCCGATTGTGCCCTGAGGCGGTCAAAAAGACAAACCTAATTGGGGTGGCAAAAGTCCACTCGATAGTGGCCTCCCAATTCCACTTTCGAGGGAGTGCTGCTCTCGATTGAAACGCCGGCCTAAGTATAATTGCGAGTGCGCTCTACGCCCAGCCGTCAGTTCGAAATGATGCCGCGCTTCAGGCCGATCATCGCCGCGTGCGTGCGGTCGTTCGCCCGCAGCTTCAGGAGGATCGTCTTGACTCGGCTCTTCACGGTTTCTTCCGTGATCGAAAGCCGCGCTGCAATCTCCTTATTCGAATGACCACCAGCTATCAGTTGCAGGACATCGATCTCACGTACCGTCAATGAATCCTCTGTGGAATGCCCGGCGAGCTCAGCGGCCACGGCAGGCGACACCGTTTTGCGTCCGGCATGGACGTCGCGGATCGTGGTCAATAGTTCTTTGTGGAGACCGTCCTTCAAAAGGTAGGCCCGTGCACCGGCCTTGAGCGCCCGCTGGGCTTGGACGTCCCCCGAGTAGGTCGTGAGAACGATAATGCGCGCGTCTGGAGACTTTTCGCGTATCGCAATAATGGCATCGATTCCCTTCATCTCAGGCATTTGTAAATCCATCAGCGTTACGTCCGGAGCATGTTTCCGAAATTGTTCAACCCCTTCGCTGCCGGTCGAAGCCTCGCCTACGATCTGCATGTCCGGTTGGCAACCGACTAGCGAAGCAATGCCTTCCCTGAGCAAGGGATGATCATCGACAACGAGAATGCGAATAGGTGTCAAGATCGTGAATCGTTCCGGATCTCCGTGGCTAAGCCACGGGAACTGTCCCGGTCCTCCGAATCTTGGTATGCCAGAGTTCCGGCAATCGTAACCTCTACCTCTGTACCCTGGCCGAGTTCACTCCACACATCGAGACGGCCTCCGATTTCCTTTGCGCGCTCGCGCATACCAGGCAGGCCCCAGTGGCCGTCGCGGCCGCCCCGTTCGAGCAGTTTCGGATCTATGCCGATTCCGTCATCACGCACGCGCAGCCGCAACATTCGATTTTCATAGCATAACTCCACCTCTATGCGGCTTGCCTCCGCGTGGCAAAAAGCGTTTCCGGTAGCTTCTCGGGCAATTCTATAAAGACTGTCCCGCAGGATCGGGTGCAAAGGTCGTGGCGCTCCCTCAACTAGAACATCGAAATGTGCCGGTGGTCTACCATCCTGGATACTGGGGTTGCCCCGAAGTTCCTGACCTAGCCCCGTCAGTGCCTCGACCAGGTCGGAACTACCGATTCGGCTACCGCGCAATTCTTCCACCGCATTACGCCCCTCGGTAATAGCTGTCGCGGCGCGATCGATCGCGATTTCCAAAGACTCTTTCGCCCGCACCGGCCATTCGGGTAGCATGTCATGCACCGCCTGAAACCGTAACATTAATCCATGAAAGCTCTGGAGCAGCGTATCGTGCAGCTCCCGGGCTATGCGGGTACGCTCGCTCACGCGCTCCTCCAGGCGCAGGTTGTACTCGTGCGCGATCTGTTTAAGCCGAAAACGGTATGCCGCCGCCAGCAGCAGAACAAGGGCCACCAGGCAGCACAGTTGGAACCACAGCGTTTCATAGAAAAACGGCCGCTCAGTCACGCGATACACAATGCCGCTCGCATCCCAAACGCCGCTTCTATTAGTGGCACGTACGTGAAACGCATGCTCGCCAATCGGTACGCTTGTGTACACGGCCGCCTGAGCCGCATCGGCGTCCAACCACGAGGAATCTACCCCATCTAACCGGTATTGGAAGCGAATCTTTTCCGGCGATGCCAGTTCTATCGAATCAAAATGCAATTCGACGTGATGAGTGCCGGGAGGCAGCGTCAGTTCCCGTTCGGCGGGCTCCCTCGTATTTCCGATCGTGATTTCATCAATGTAAGGAGCAGCTTGCCGCTCGCCAAGCTGCAGCCGCGCTAGATCCAGTACCGCTAACCCTTGCGTAGTCGCCACCCACAATTTGCCATCGGGGCCGATGGTCATATTGGGAACGCCTGAACTGCACTGCACCGAATTCAAACCGTCGGCATGGCCAAAGTGCTCAAAATCGAGCGGCGTTTCGCCGGCGCGCTGCTCCCGGTTGATCTCACCAACCGGCAATCGAAACAAACCGTTTGACCCTGCAAACCAAAAGTCCTTGCCCGGAATTTCCACCATACTGGTAATGTCAAGATCCGGTTCTATCCCTATAAGCTTGTCTCTAATACGGCTGATCCCTTTCGGTGCCGAGAGCGCGTAAAGGTTGCCAGCGGAGTCCTCTACAAAACCGGTGCCGTCATTGTCCAGAATTTTCGGCGTTGAGAGCACTGAAACAAATCGCTCGCCGCTCAGGCGGTTGACTCCCCCGCTGGTGCCGGCCCACGTGCCACCTCGTCGGTCCACGAAGACGTTATTTACCCGATTGCTGGAGAGCCCATCGGCAGTCGTGAAATTGCGGAACTCACCATTTTGCAAGTGGCTCAGGCCATCATCCGTCGCGATCCAGATTGACCCGTCTTTCGCCGCCGCAATCGCCTTGACAACGTTGTCGGCCAATCCCTGAGCAGCAGCATACTGAGTAAATTTGCCGGAACTGAATTTGAATAGCCCTCCGCCCCATGTACCGACCCAGAGATCGCCGTAAGTATCCTGTGCCAACGCGTACACGCACGAATTGCTAAGGCCATCCTGTTCAGCGTAGGTCCTAAAGCTTTTCCCGTCAAAGTGCGCTAGGCCGCCGCAAGAGTTGCCAATCCACAACCCGCCTTCGTGGTCCGAGAACACCGTCATCGGGACCGTACGGCGTCCATTCAGATCGGGAGAGTCAATCATCTGAACCGGACGTTCTTTGAACCGAACCAGCCCGTCGCCTTTTCTGCCAATCCATAGAATCCCGTCCCTGTCGGTGTAAGCGCACGTGGCTTTTAGCTTAAGCACCACCAGCTCCAAATGACTACCTGAAACTCGGGACAGGCCTTCGGTTGTGAATACCCAAAGGTTGCCCCGGTGATCCTCAACGATGCGGAAAGCCGGGGACTTCGAAGAATTATGCGGGCTGATGGCGGTGATCGCTTGGCCGTTTTCCTGAAACACACCCTCCTTGGTACAGATCCAGCGCGTCCCTCCATGATCTTCAAATACATGAAACACGTCTTTGGGCTGCACGCCCAGGCGGAAGGCGATTTCGTTATGTCCCACAACTCGTTCCTTATCGAGTTCAAAAGGGCCCTCGGAACTGGTGATGAGCATATGGCCGTTTGCCGCCTCTTCGAGACGGCTGACCGATATTTGTGGTAACACCAGCTGAAATCCCGCTCCCTCCCAGTGGAACAGCCCGGCATCGGTCCCAATCCATAGGGAACCGTCGCGGTTGAAGCGCAGGCAATTAATGAAGTCTCTCTTGTCGATACCCGTGTGAAAGAAGCTCACTAGAGAACGATCGAATACTTCCAGCGCTTTTTTTTGAATGTGCGCGATCCCGGCACCTGTTCCCACCCACAGGTCTCCGTTGGGCGCCAACGCCAGCGCCCGCACGACGCCCTGCGGGGTCGATTGTGGGCCTCGAAAATAAATCGGCGTGAAGCGTCTTCCGTTGAATTTGGCAAGCCCCGTATTGCTGCCAATCCAAAGAAATCCGCTCTCCGATTGAACGACGGCGTTGATAAAGCCGGAGGGCAATCCATCTTCCAGAGTGAAGTTCGTTCGAATGTAAGTATCGGCGAAATGTGCCGGAGCCAATGGCCACGACCCTGCCCCGAGCGCAGCCGTCAGAAAGGTCAAATGGCAAATCGCAATTCGAGCCAGACAACAGTCTCCACGCCTCGAATTGCTCTTTGTGAGTCCGACAAAAGTAGGCGAACGTGACAATCAGCTCCTTCGCGTTGAGCAGAGCGTGCCGCCGAACACGCCTGCCTCCCAAATTCAGTTCTCAAGTATTATCGCGCCGTTCTAACCGTTTGGAAAAGAGCTCTCATTTAAGCATTTGTTCAGCACGAAAGCTATCGATCTCGAATCGAGATGCGCTTTCTTCCATACGAATGCGCATCAATCGACCACGCACCCGGCCCCACCAAAGCGAGGCCTGATGCGATTGCAGCCGCCAGCATGGATTCCCAAAATTGTAGCGGACGTGAATAAGCGATCCAAAGCTCAATCAGCGCCGCTAAGGAACCGGCGGCCGGAGTCCAGAGGCCTAGAAGTAAGAAGACTCCCGCTCCCGCGGCCAGCATCGCTAGCCAAGATAGGCTGATGCTCGCTGCTGCCCCAAGGGCCGCGATAAAGCCATGTGCGAGAAATGCTGATATGCCGAGCCGCATGATTGCGAGCCCTTTGCCGGGCCAGCCATTTGCGAATGTCGAGAATAATCGTTGCAGAAGGCTTCTCTTCCGAGCCTACCGAATGATTAGTCCTGGATGAAACCCTAAATCGAGTCTCCTTTCCACACCCTTTCGAGTCAATCCTGGTCTGGCGAAGCCTTTGAGGCGAGTCGACCTCCAATAGCCGACGCACTGCACCCGATTAGCAAAACCTATGCCATTACTGCCAAAGCTGGCTTCGCCGACGATATCCGACATACTCCACGCAAAAGCGGTACCAGACAACTTCGCGAGTGGCGCCCTCCCGACTTTTTGACGTACTCCAACTCGTACGCTTGACCCATCTCGCCCTTTTGAATCGTGTGTGAATATGCCGTTTATCACACAGGAGTCGTCGAAGCCACCGAAGCCAGCCCTTCCCCGAGATAGAACGGATTGAAGTCTTTCGTCATGTCGCGCCGTCGTGGTCGCTGGCTTTGCTTCAGCGCCAACAGTTTGACGTTGAGTTCAACAAATCCAGTTCCGACATTTCCAGCATCAGATCCAGAGCCGTGAGTCTAATCTCGATTCCAGACACTGAATTTTCTAGAATCCATGCTCTGATATAACTCCAAAAAAATCAAACAGATACCAGCACCGATTTTCCCTCATTCGTACGCCCATTCGTACACGAAACCACTTAAAGTTATTGAAAATTAAGGTGGCTCCCCGACATGGATTCGAACCACGATTATACCAACTCTTTTAAAATCAGTAAGTTGCTGATTCTACAAGTGTCCAGATCTCAGGAATCGGCAGAAAAGAGGGACATTCGTACAGCATTCGTACACGCGTGCCTGCGCCTATCCGGAGCCAAATCCGGCCCTTCACCACTGTTGTGGCCTGGCTATCTTCTCAGAATCAGCACGGCGTCATCCGATCTATCGAATTCTGCCATTCGGACCGCGTTCCGCCGGATTAGCTCAGCGGCCTCACGTGTACGGTAGGCCATCTTCGCGAGATAGACGAGCTTCGGCGGTGCTCCGCGTCGGCTAGCAAGTTCGACAAAGTCGCTGTCAGCGGAGAGGACCGAGTAACCGTGCTGCTTGGCATACTCCCATATCACCGGGTCGGGTGTTTCACCGAGCATCCCAATTGTGAAAACGTGCGCCGATTCCGGGAAAATGTCAGAAAGCATGGCGACGAGCTTGGGTGATAGATTGAAGTCGAGAAGGAGCTTCACTTCGCGACTTTACGCCCGAGCTCTTGTGCAGCATATTCGAGCGCAGCTCTGACATCCTCCGACTTGAGCCAAGGAAAATCGGCGAGGATCTCTGTTTCGGAAGCCCCGGAGGCAAGCAGCGCGAGGATGTCGGCAACAGTCGTGCGGGTCCCCCGAATGATCGGCTGCCCGGACCGGACATCCGGGTTCACGGTGATTCGAAGGCCAGTGCCCATGGAATCAGTTTACCCGACGTTTCGCGTCGAATCGACGTGCGGAAGACCCCATTCGTACAACATTTGTCCAAAACTGCACCGCCGCATTAGCAAAATCGCTCAACATGGCGGAAACTTAGGCCGACGAGTTCAACAATCAATTCCACACTACTTCCTCTCGCGAGGAGATGGTGAGTTTCCCTGAGCGTGCGTGAATCAAGGCATCGAAAGTTGGTGGCCCCGGCAGGCGCGTGGGAGGCCGGAAGCGGTGGCGCAGGCAACTTTACAGCCGGGGATGTGACGATTTAAAGGAGCTGCCGAAGAGGGTCGGCGCAATGGCCGGAAAACAATAGTATGCGGCCATGCCGAATCATCACTCGAAAATGCCCGTAAAACGCACTTCCAAACAAGCAAAATCCAGCAGGGTTTTTGGCCAGCCACGCAAACCGTCGAAAATGTTTCGCGCTGGCCTGTACGCCCGTGTCTCCACGCTTGACCAGCAGACGCTGCCTATGCAGGTGCGCGCTCTGCGCCACTATGCCAACAAACGCGGTTGGAATATCGCCATGCAGGTGAAAGAGATCGGCTCTGGTGCGGTAGAGCGCGAACTCCGTCAGCAACTGATCGACGCCGCACGGCGCCGTGAGATCGACGTGGTGCTGGTCTGGCGATTAGATCGCTGGGGCCGGTCGCTGATGGATCTGGTTGTGACGCTCAAAGAACTCACCGAGCTTGGCGTCGGTTTCGTGTCGCTCACCGAAGCGCTGGATCTGACCACGCCAACGGGTCGCGCGATGGCGGGCATGCTGGCGGTGTTCGCCGAGTTTGAACGCGAAATCCTAAGCGAGCGCGTTCGTGCGGGTCTCGCCGAAGCACGGCTAAATGGACAGCGGTTGGGCCGCCCAACCACAGCGGCGCGCAAAACCGCCGATGTGCGCAAGCTCTCCCGTCAAGGCATCAGCAAATCCGAAATCGCCCGGCAGTTGGATATCGGTCGAACGTCTGTCCGGCGCATCCTCACAAAACAGTAAAATGTAGAGCATGGCAAAAAGCCGAGCGCTCTATCAACTCAAGGTCACGTTGCAGGATATTCAGCCAGTAGTCTGGCGACGTGTTCAAGTTTGGGAAGACACGACTCTCACACAGTTGCATGATGTGCTACAGGTCGTCATGAACTGGCAGGACTATCATCTCCACGAGTTCACGATCGGCCGCCGACTGTTCAGTGTTCCCGATACCGACGACGATATGTATGAGCGCAAAGTGATTGACGAACGCCGGCAGCGGCTGTCTCAGGTCGTCACGCAGGTAGGTACGCCGTTCGTCTATCTCTATGATTTCGGTGACAGCTGGCGGCACGACTTGTTACTGGAGGCCATCCTTCTGCCGGAGCCTACTGCACAATATCCACGATGCATCGCGGGCGCACGCCAGACGCCACCCGAGGATGTTGGCGGAACACCGGGATATGAACAATATCTGGAAGCGCTCGCCGATCCGCAACATGAAGCGCATCAAGACATGCTGCAATGGCGCGGCCCTTTCGATCCCGAGGCGTTTTCCTCCGATGACATCAACGAGCGGCTTCGAAAGCGATTCCGCTCAACCCGCAGAATTGCAGGCACAGCTTAACACGTTATAAAACTAAAACTCCGGCGCCCCAGAGCCGTCATCCCATCAATCAGGCGTATTCTACGCATGGTTGCCGAAAGGACACGAAGATCGTAAAAAACGGCACTCTCACCCGCCTCAACGGTACCCCACAATCCCCACAAACCGCCTCGACGAAGGTTGGATTGGGCGTCCCTATCAAGGATGTCCTGGTTAGCCAGTATCTCGCCCCCGATCCCTTGCAACCAACCTTGCGCCTGCGCTAATTGCAGATTCCACCCCTCGTCGGCAGCTTGATGCTGTTGACACGCAGTGCATTGAGCAAGCATCAATGAACCAGAAACGATGCGAGCGCGAATTCGGGAGACATAGAATCGTGCAGGAACCAGCGCGGGAACATCCTCTGGCTCGGGTGATTTCGAGACGTACCTTTGGAATTCGTTACTCCTCTGCCTGGGCCCGTTCGCCAAGTAGCAAGCTCCCCCCGATGCGCCCTCCAAGTAAAATTCGGTCCCACCGAGATGTATCTCGCCGAGAACAGAGTTGCTGATCAATAGTTTCGATTCGGGCGTCCCGATCCCGTCAAACTGTATAAGCGGCAGCTGGATTCCGGTACCAGCGGCCGGAACGAAATACACGGTCTTTCCCTTCCGCTTAAGCGATACTAGGTTTCCCTCGCCATCCCAGACATATCGAAGCTTTGCCTCTCGCGTGATCATCTCCAGCGGCCAGCCCCGATCGTTGTATCGGATTTCCGTCGTTTCACCGTCGCCGCGCAGCACACTTATTGTTCGCTGAGGGGTTATGTCCAGCGCAACCCCTTTTGCCTTCGAAAGCCTTCCCAACGGATCGAAGGTATACGTCACGGTTTTTTTATCGCCGACAACGGAGAGGCAACGAGCCGACGCATCGTATTTATAGAGGAATTTGACTCCATCGGTGATCATCTTCTGGAGCCGTCCGTGGTCGTCCCAAACATAATCGGTTTTCGTCGGGCGACCATGTTCAGAGCCGTAGACGTTCTGCACACGGCCAACCTTGTCATAGTTATAGGTAAAACTGGCGATTTCACCGCCGGAGGAATTGGCGTGGCTTAACCGAGAGATACGTCCGCTGGTAGAGTACTCGACGACCGAACGTATTCCATTGGGCAAGACTCGTTTGACCCTGCGGCCGTCAGCGGATCGGTCGAAGCGGACGCTTCCCGCTTCGCTTCTGATTTCTTGCAGATCGCCTTGAAGGTTTCGAACGTATGAGATGTCGTTTGCGAGCCAAGGAGCATTTTCCACTGCAGCAGCGTTACGAAGTTGATCGGCTAAATTCAACACCACCATCTCGCGCTCATGCCAATTGGTGGAGTCGGGTTCACTCGGGGTTGACAGTCTAGCAATCTGTTCCGAGAACTTTGGAACGCTTTGGAGCGGTTGCAGATTAAAGACCGAGATTCGCGAGGGTAGGCCAGTATTGTCGTACTGATAAGCGAGTAGCCTCCTGGGTCCTCGATTCCAAATCACAGCCGACAGGCGGTCGAAAGCGTCGTAGTAATATTCGGTGGAACCCGAGTCATCCCGAATCCAGATGCGATTGCCGTGGGCATCATAGCCATAGCGGGCCGAGCCTTCAGAAGAGGCAACTGCTATCGGAAGCCCCCGCGAATCATATTGAAAAGAGGTCTTTCCATCGGGGCCTGTTGAGGTCACTAGGTTGCCTGCCGCATTGAACTGAAATTCAGCCGCGACTTGACGGTGCTTCCCGCAATCCAGAAGAAAAGAAAGTCCCGTAGCAAAAAGCAGCATGAACAAATGGAGACGCTTCATAGCAGTCATTCCTACCCTCCAATACTCCTTAACTGACGGCTAGAGCCTTGGGCGGCTCGCGGGCAGTAACTAAATATGGGCTGTCGCTCAATACATCATTTGTGCCGAGGTATCGGCGGGTCAAGAGAAGATCGCCGTCGGGAAGAACAGTCGAAACTTGGCCGGTGCTGCTCGGCGCTCCTTGGCCCGCTAAGCCTACGTCGGCAAACATGAGAAATAGACAAATTCCCATGGCACCGACGAGCGCGCCAATACCGGCTTTTGTCTGATACTCCGCAGTGCTCCTACTTGGAATTCCCAAGGCCTGGTTTACATCCACAGGTTGATTTGCAAAGTACGATTTCTCGTTCATTTCCTCTCCCGGCGTTCTTGCCCTAACGTTGCGGCGGCCTACAACCGAAATACTAGGCAAGCAGGTTGCCAAAAGCGTTCGCACTGAGAAATCAAAGTGATCCGCCCGGAGGAGCGGTTTGCAGCGGAACAATAGTTCCGTTTTCAGAGCGCTGTTGTTCCGATCACGTCCAATCAAGAAAACATATAAGCTTCGCTGCAAAGAGCTGGATCGGAACCGTTGTTCCGCATCTGCGGATCCTCCGTTCCACCGAAGGCCCCGCCAAGCCGCCTAAGCGCTGACCCGCGTAAGAATCGAGCTTTGGAAAAAGACGTGCAGCAAGCTCCGACACGTTCCAACTCACTCTGTATGCCAGTTATGCCAGCTTTCGGCGCACAACACAGCCGGGATGTCGCAAATGCCCGCATAGAACTCCTCTTGTCGCGAACGGGTGTTCTCCTGTTCTATGGTTCGGTCCTTTATCCGTTGTTTTTTATCCTCGATTGGCGTGAACGTCCGTGGGACAAACCCGCGGCGCTAATTATTCGGATTACGGGAGCCGTTGTCATTCTCGTTATCGCGAGGCTTTGCAATACAAAATGGGGGCGATCTAGAGCAGTGCTTCTCGCGTCACTCGCATTCTTGATAGCTCATGCTGGTTTCGCCGCGCTGGTCTGGCACGCAAAAGGTCTCGGCTCTTCGAACGGAGATGCATTCGAATTGTTTTTCGGGCCGTATTGTGTTCTGATACCGACAACCACCCTGAATGCCGCTTTGGTCGGCCTGTGCATGTTGACCATTCACGTCGCTACGTACGTTCTCGCAGGTTCGAAAATTCCATATGACGACATCATTGCTAATGCTGCCCTTTTTTCATCATCTTTCTAACTGCGCGGCACATTGCAAACCTTCTTGAAGATGCGTGGAGCAAAGAATTCGTTGAAAAAGCCGAGCTTGAGAAAGCGATAAAAGAGCTTAAAGAAACGCAAGACAAGTTGGTGCAATCGGAAAAGATGGCGGCTCTTGGGAGGCTTACTGCTGGAGTCGCTCATGAGCTAAATAATCCCCTATTCGTCATCGGGACCAATCTTAGCGTCATGCAAGATGCCATAGAGGCTTTGGGCAAAACCGAGATAACGCGAACCCTCTGCCAAAAGCTTGCGGACGGAGCGCAACGCCTAAGAGCCGCACTAAGTCGTGCGAGCAAGGTATCAGAGGTCTTAAGGCAATTCGCCACTCCATCGAGCGGTCAAGACTCGCCAACGGACGTAAACGGAGTTCTAGAAATGAGCGTCTCGCTCGTAATGATGAGTTCCAAAGCGAAGAACGTCACGGTGCACCGAGATTTCAGCAAGCTCCCTATTTTTTACTGCGACCCGCAAATCTTAAGCCAAGTCTTCGTGAATCTCTTGGAAAACGCTTGCGATGCTGTGGGCGAGGGTGGGAATGTGTGGATCTCTACAAGCGTTAAGCCAGACGGCAGACTGATAATAAGCATACGGGACGACGGCCGGGGAATTCCGATTCAGAACTTGAACAAGATAACAGAACCATTCTTTACAACTAAAGAGCCGGGTAGAGGTATGGGGCTAGGATTGTCTGTCGCAGCCAGCATCGTCGAAAGATACGGAGGTGATTTGGCATTCTCCGGAGCGAATCCCGGTGCAACCGCCATCGTCACGTTTCCAACGACAACTAAAGATTAAACTTCTCCCTCAACTCTCGCACATTTCTATCAGTTCTGACAATGTCTTTGGCTGTCGCGACATTGTTATACCCGTTACGTCTTAGTGCGGTTGCAAGAAACTGCTTCGTGAACGCCGAGAGTGCCTCGTCCAATGATCCTCGATTGGACACAGACGCCCCCCCTTGGCTGCTCGCGGCTATGCGTAAGAATCGAAGTTCCAATGCCTTTTCGCCAGCCTTGACCATTTCGACTATCGCCTTGTTGATCATGCTTGAAAGGTCTCTAAAATTCCCCGGATATGTAAGTGACTGCAGGTAGACATCAACAGATTCGTCGATGGGAACACTGTCGAGCCCGAAGTCACGCGCGGCCCCGATGACAAAATGTCGAGCAATGAGTGGAATGTCAGCCTTCCGATCACGGAGCGGCGGCATGTTGATCTCGATGTCAGACAGGCGCGCTAGAAGATCTCCTCGAAATCGTCCCGCACTGACTTCGGACCTAAGATCTTTGTTAGTTGCCGCAATGATTCTCACGTCAACGGTTATCCGCTTCTTCCCCGAATACCCAAGAGGGTGGACCTCGCCACCGTCAAAAAGCGCTAGTAGAGACGGTTGAGTCTCAAGATCCATGTCTCCAATTTCGTCAAGGAAGACAGTACCTCCATCCGCATCTCGGAATGTGCCGTGTTTCTGCTCCGCGCCAGTAAACACATTCCTTTCTTGACCAAAGAGAACCGATTGTGCCAATTGTCTCTGGAAGTGAGCCCAATTGCATTTCACGAACGGGCGTTCTCGTCTAACCCCCTCAAAGTGAATGGCCCTGGCCATGTAGTCCTTCCCAGTTCCAGTCTCGCCAGTTATCAGCACTTTCAGGTGATCGTGTTTCGCTGCCACCCGGCCTGATGCGATGGCAGCTCGAAGCGCCTGGTCAGTTCCGATTAGATCAGTGAAAAGACGTTGATGACCCGTTTGCACTCGAAGAGCTGCGCGGAGCTGCGAACGCTCCTGGTCGAGGTTGCGTCTTCGTCGATTTCCAGCAACGGCGTCCGCAAGGACGTCTCCCAGATGGTCAAACAGCTCCGGTGTCTTAGGTACGTAGTTGGGTCGAGCATCATTGAGCAACTCGCCTAGAGGGATTATGTCGCCCACGGCCGTTAAGAGAACTCTGCCTATTTCAGGGTTATCCTTGCGTATCCTGGCGAGCAAGGCTACGCCTTTCAGCCCCGGCATCCGATGATCGGCAACAACCACGGCAACATCGTTATTGATGTGGCCCAGAGCTTCCTCAGCGGAGAGGAACGCCAGGGTGTCGTATTGCGCAGAAAATTTTTCCGCTAAGCTTGCGGCTAGATCCTTTTCATCGTCGATGAATATGACCTTCGGTTTGACTGTCGCGGGCATTGTCAGTTGCGTGGGCGGGGCAAAAGCCGCCGCCTCAACGCCGGAAGCCCCACAGTATATCGAATTGAGGACCCCACTTTCTAAGGCCGTTTCAAATACTCAGAGACTGCCTTCGAGAGCCACCGCGTGCCAACAGCTACAACTGTTCGATAACCGAGATCACTACGATTGAGTCTCTGTGTAGCCATTTCGACCAGTAGCGCCGACCCGGCGGCGTGATCCTGATCATCGCCCTGACGGTTGTACTCGCAGAATTGGACAAAGAGAGGGATCCTTGGACATTTGTGAGACTAATCAATGGTCGATTGACAGCCAGGTTTACAACGCAGACTACGATCGCGCTCAAATTGACATCCCTATTCAATTGCCCACAAGGAAGCATTCTGTCCCCCTCCTATGGTGGGAGCCTGTACGTCGAGCATGGAATCGAGAGGTCGAATCAATGCTCGCCCATAACCTACCTAGAATCAGAGGGATGTTGTTTTGCCATCCGTACGCCACTCGCACACGAATTCCCGTAAGTTATTGAAAATTAAGGTGGCTCCCCGACATGGATTCGAACCACGATTCACGGCTCCAAAGGCCGCTGTCCTACCATTAGACGATCGGGGAACAAGAAGGAAGGAAACGCACTCTTTTTAGTCTACCAATCGGCGTAATTCGTTCCGTCTAACGCTCTCTTGTCCGACCCGCTGTGCACATCGTACAAACCGGGAGTGCCGCTCGACCCGGCGACGGCGGTATCCTCCATTACAGTCTTCCAGGTCTGATTGGAATTGGTCATTGGGTCTTGCGGCACCTGCCGCAAATACCCCTCTGAAACTAAGTCGTCCAGCGACTCGGGCGCTTTTTGCTTGTCGATTGTGTACTCGTCGATCATGTTCCGAATCGCGCTGAGGTTATGGTGGAGAACCGTTTCTTTTGAACGTATGATCGATTTCTGGTAAACGGGAACCGCGATCGCCAACAGCACCGAAATGATGAACATCACCACCATCAGTTCAATAAGCGTAAATCCGCGCTGCAGGCTATGCCTTATGTTCTCCACTTGCTTCCTCACCACTCGGAGTAAGGCGTACCGTCACTGGCCCTATCCATCGTTTTTGTATACACGGTAAACACATTTTGCCCTCCCCACGAGTTCGAAGTGGGTTCATCCTGCATGCTGCGTTTTCCCCAATCGGTGTCCCCGGTAAAGGGATCTTTGGGGATCTTGCGCAAGAACTTCACTTTGTTGCTCTGACCGTTTCCGCTCAGGGTATTCGACATTTTCACGCCGTCGACTAGGATTTCAAGTGTAGGCGGATAGCAAAAAGCATCTGGATCGCCAGCCGCAATCTTACCTTGATCGCAGAGATCTTTATACTTATCGATCGCATGGTGCATGTCATGCAGATCGGCCACTAGATCTCGTTCGCGCTGGCGCCGCACCTGATAGCGAGCCAACGGCACAGCCATGGTCGATAGGACGAGCAGGATACTGAACGCCACGATCAGTTCAACGAGCGAGAAACCGCGCTGCCTACGACGCCGCCGTCCGAGAGCAACATCTGCTGCTTTAGAATGCGAGCTCCCTGCGGACCCCATATGGACTACTCCTGCTTCGGGCTGGTCGTCGTCGATGCGGACGAGGACGAATCCGGTTGCTGAGTCAGATGACCTTCCAATAACTGAACGGGAGCGTCTTTTTTGGCAGCGGCGGGCTGTTGCGCGGGCTTGGCGGTGTGGGCGGGTGCCGGGGCGGCGGTTGTCCCGCTAGCTAGCTGTACTTTTACTACGGTCGTGTTAGCGGGTTTGTCCTTGGCCGTCGGCGGCTTAGATGCGGGTGCGGT
>PMSX01000270.1:0-10943 GCA_003167495.1 Bryobacterales bacterium
CACCGCCATCACCGGCTTCAGCACGTGAACCGCGGCGAAACTACTCAATACAGCCAGCCGCAAGAGCGCACCGAATATCTGTTCTTTGTTCATCAACCCAAACTGCTGCCGCCCTTGGGCAATGCCGCGAATCGCTGAAAATCCGAGCGTCACCGGCAACGTTAGAAGCAGCGGCTTGAAATAAGGCAGCAACTGGGTCTGCGCTCGGAACAAATATGGCGCCGCGATCGCGAGTGCCGAGCACGCGACGATTGTGCAAATCAAGCCTCCGCCCATCGCAACGTGAAGAGCCTGCTTGCCCCTCAGACGGCCGCGGGCAACGAAATACGTGAGCGCGTCGGGCACGCCCAAGGTAAACATCAAATTAGCTAGGGTTATAGGCGCCAACAGCGCTGCCATTACCCCGCGGCCTTCCGGCCCAAGTGTGCGTGCGAGCAGGGGTCCGGTGATCAGAGTCGTCACAGGAAATGCGAAATTGGCCAGACTATTGACAACCACTGTTTTCAGTCGCGAAGCCGCGCTCTTCGATTCAAAGCTCATGTTGAAAGCCAGCCATTTCGACCTCTGAATAGGTATTTATTCGGTACTGCTACCCCCCTACCGAACAATTTCAGTTTCAAACAAAAGAATATTGCTACTTATCCTATCGATGTGGTACTGTGGGCCCGGAAACCCTGTCCTGCAAACTGTTACAAATCCTTAGGAGCAATTAGTTGGAAAAATTTGCGTTCCGCCTCCCGGGTCGGTCGAAGATCTCTTTTGTCTGTTGTCCATCTTCACTCGTAAATATCCCGGCTGGCGGTGGCATATGAGCGCGGGAATCATCGTCCTGGGCATGCATCGCAGCGGCACCTCGCTTATCGCTGAAGCACTCCACCGCTGGGGCGCATTCGGACGGCCCGAGGAATGCTTGCCGTCCGATCAGTGGAACGCGCGTGGTTATTGGGAGTTGTCTCCGCTGGTGAAGTTCAACGAGCGTCTCCTCGAAGAAGCCGGCGCGGCTTGGAGCTTTCCTCCGAGCCAACGGGACGATTTACGCTTGGCTCAGCTAGCTCAACAACCGGCGTACAAAGAAGAAGCCCTCAGATTACTCGCATCCATGAAAACAGACCAGGATGGAAGCTGGTTCTGGAAAGATCCCAGGCTATCGCTTCTCCTCCCATTTTGGCAAGAGATTTGGGGCGATGTACGCTACGTCATCTGCGTCAGAGATCCCCTTGAGATCTGCCGGTCTCTCCAAAAACGCGACGATCTCAGCTTTCCCGTTTCCATTTTGCTGTGGCAGCGCTATATGCTCTCGATTCTGGAATGGACGCGAAATGCACCCACCCTTGCTATCCAGTATTCCAGTATGCTGCAAAATCCGGCCGCTGAGTGCGCGCGGCTGTCAAACTTCCTGCAAAACTCCGACGGCCATGACTCCGCCGGCGCAACGAGCGAGATGATAAAAGCTGTTGACCGGGAGTTGCAGCACTTTAAATCGGAAGGCCCACATGCTCCCGCGGCCCTTACAGACAGTCAAACGGAGCTGCAGCGAACCCTTGAACGAATGGCCAATTGCGGACCGGCTTCCGCCGAACTCAATTTAGAACGATGTTCGCTCCCACGGGTTTGGCGGGGCTCTTTGAAGACGAATCTCCTCTTTCGCAGCTGCCGGCGGCGTTGGAATCGTGTGTGGAATGGCGTTCCCTCTGTAGATGCGGAACCCGTCTCCAAAGCTGGCGGTTCTGGCACCATGGAAAGCGAGTCCCTCTGGAAGAGCCACAGCCGCGCCAGCAAGGAGGATCTTCTTAGTCTGGCTATTCAACAGTGGCGTCATTGGTAAAATCTGATCTTTTCACTCGTCGACAAACCTGCGTAATCTCTCAAGCGCCCCACCCCACTGCCTCGAAATCTCCTCCAGGTAGCCCCGCGCCCGCTCAATCCGCCTCCGCTCTAAACGCCAAACACTCTCCCGCCCCAATCTCTCACACCGCACGAGGCCCGCTCCCTCCAGCACTCGCAAGTGTTTCGTAACAGCTTGCCGAGTCAGTCGAGAACCGACAGTAAGCCTAGAGATGGACATTGGCCCGTCTTCACATAGGCGGGAGACAATCCGCAATCGCGTCTGATCGCCCAGCGCCGCAAACACCGGCGCAGAGCCAATTAGACGCACCTTCGTTTTTGACCTACTGCGCATTCGCGAGGTACTTCTCAATCAACTCTACCTGCATACCCCAACCCTGCTCATTTGACTTGAGGGCTTTCGCGCGCCGTTCAATCGGCAGTCGATCGAAGCCCGACTCGGTCACCGTTAGCATTACACCCTCCGCCGTCTCCTCGAGCACAAAAGTCACAAGCGTCGTCGCCTCGGCCGAATAATCAACCCCCTTCTCAATGGCAAATGGATGCCACCGGAACGAAAGCAGCCGCTCTGGCTGCATCTCTTCCACAAGCAGTTCGAACGGAAGACCTTCGTATTTCTTCTGTGCCTCGGCTACCTGCGCATCGACCGTCGTGGGCTCAATCACCGCCTGTATGCGGGCTCCAGGCGCGAACGGGCCATTCACCTTCAGCCCAAACCAAGTCCCAAACTCCGTGGAATCGGCCAGCGCACGCCAAACCCGTCCCAGTGGGGCACGCAGCAGAATCTTTTTTTCAATGCGGTCGTCACTCATATGCAACCTCCAGGTTGCATATTATCATGAGCTGCGCCTCGTTCCGCTTACGCTTCGGATTCTGAACGTTCGATATACTTCGTAAGGGAATCCCGCCAGGTGTTCCCTTTTTTCTATGAACCGGCGCGAATTTTGGATGAGAAGCTTCGCTGGCGCTCTACCGATCTTCCAAGCCAAGTCCCCGCGCGGTCTCGACTTCACACTCCAAAATTCGCCCACTTCGCAAAAATATTTGATCGAAACCATGCCAGGCGGCGTGGCACTCTTCGACTACAACAACGACGGTCTGCTCGACATATTCCTAGTGAACGGCGGCCACATCTCTGCTGCCACCGCTGAGAAATTCGACCGCGATAATCCCCGCTACTGGAACCGGCTTTATCGCCAAAACAAAGATGGCAGCTTCACTGATGTGACCGAGGCGGCGGGCTTGGCACACGCAGGCCTGGGCAACTACGGCATGGGAGCCGCCGTGGGAGATTACGATAACGACGGCTGGCCTGATCTCTTCGTAACGAGCTATGGGAGGAACGTTCTCTACCACAACAACGGCGACGGCACCTTCACAGATGTTACTCAGAAGGCGGGCGTTGCCGGTGGAGGGTGGTCTGTTTCAGCCGGCTTCTTTGATTTCGACAACGACGGCCACTTGGATCTCTTCGTCACACGCTACATGGATTGGGACATGGCCCGCAGCAAATCCTGCGACGGCGCATGGCGAACCTATTGCCCGCCCGGTGAATTCCCAGTCACGACAAACCTCCTTTACCGCAATCGAGGCGATGGCACATTCGAAGACGTCAGTGAAAAATCCGGCATTGCTTCGCAAAAAGGCCGCGCCTTGGGAGTTTGTTTCGCAGACTACGACGGCGATGGTTTTACGGACATCTTCGTCTCTAACGACGGCATGCAGCAGTATCTCTTTCACAACAACCGGAACGGCACGTTCACCGAATGCGCGCTCGATTCGGGCGCCGCGCTTTCGGACGACGGCAAGCCAATGTCAGGCATGGGAACAGTATTGCAGGACTACGATAACGACGGCTTGCCCGACATCATTGTGACAGATTTGCCCCGCCAAATCTATAGCCTCTATCACAATGACGGCAAGGGAATGTTTTCCAATCACAGCCTCGAAACAGGACTCAGCTCATTAACCGCCGGCAGTTCCGGTTGGGGCGTCGGTTTGGAAGATTTCGATAACGATGGCTGGAAGGATTTACTCGTCGCGCAAAGCCACGTACTCGATAACGTCGAAGCCATTGACCACTCGCTTCATTATCTGGAACTCCCACTCCTCGCTATGAATCAAAAGGGCCGATTCGCGCGAGCCGATTCCGGGCTGACAACGCCCATAGCGGGCCGTGGCTTGGCGTTCGGAGATTTGAACAACGATGGCTGGTTGGACGCGGTAATGACTGTTCTGGGAGGTCCTCCCGTGGTACTGATGAACCGGGGCGGCAATGCTCACTGGCTCAGCATCACTCTCCGTGGCAAAAAGAGCAACCGCGACGGCTTAGGCGCGCGTGTCTCCGTAAATGGCCAAACACGCTTTGCCACTACCTCAGGCAGCTACATCTCCGCGAGTGACAAACGCCTGCATTTCGGTCTAGGCGCCGACGCAAGCGCAAACATCGAAATCTCCTGGCCTTCCGGGGTGAAGCAAACGCTCGCCGGTGTGCGCTCGAATCAATTCCTTGAGATCTCAGAGACGTCTACTATGGAACGATGACGGCCGCGCCGTTCACCTCATCGCTCTTCAAAACCGCAAGCGCTTCAACCACTTGATCGAGCGGGAACGATCGTACCCTAGGCTTTAGACCAATTTCGTTCGCTATCTTTAGAAAATCCCGCGCATCCTGGCGCGTCATGTTGGCCACGCTGCGCATCTGCCGTTCGCCCCAAAGCAAGCTGTCATAGTCAAACTGCGGAATCCGATCCAGATGGATCGCGTTGATCGCAACTATGCCGCCCTTCCTTAAGCTGGCAAGAGCGGAGACCACGACATCACCGCTGGGGGCGAAAGTAACTGCGCGGTCCAGTTCGACCGGCGGCTTTTCTCTCTCACTGCCCACCCAAACTGCTCCCAGCGAGGTTGCCAGCGCTCGGTGGGATTCACCCCTCGTCGACACGTAGACGTCACATTTCCAAGCTCGCAGCACCGCAATGGCCAGGTGCGCCGAAGCGCCAAAACCGAACAAGCCGACGCGTTCACCTAGCTGTACGTCTGCAACCCGCAGACTGCGAAAGCCGATGATCCCGGCGCACAACAAAGGAGCAGCGTGCAAATCATCAAGACCTTCGGGCAGAGGAAAGACGAAATCGGCTCGGGCAAGAGCGTATTCAGCATAGCCTCCATTCACGGTGTACCCGGTAAAAGTGGGCGAGTCACAGAGGTTTTCCATGCCTCGCTTACAGTAAGGGCAGCTCCCATCTACTCCACCTACCCACGAAACGCCAACCCGCGTGCCCAGCGGCAAATCTACCGTCGCTCCCTCGACAACGTCTCCCACAATCTGGTGCCCTGGAATCAAATCTCGCAACCGCTGCGGCAGTTCCCCTTCAACAATGTGAAGATCCGTCCGGCACAATCCGCAGGCGCGGACTCGCAGCAAAACGTGACCGTCTTTCATTTCGGGTCTCGCCACTTCCTGAAGTGTGAGATGATCGCGATCCACCTTCCCGGGCGCGACCAAAACGGCCGCTTTCATTGTTTCGCTCGCTCACGAACCAGTACCACGACCGATCGCGGTCCAACGCTATACCGGAGAGAGGAAATCGTCTCTCCCGCGCCTTCCAGAAAATCGCGCGGCTCATCCAGACTCGTATCGATCAATCGATTCCACTGATGCGCCTCACCGTGCTGCACGGTAAACAATAGCGCCTCCCAATAGGAGTTGATCATCACGTAGAGATCCGCGTCGTTCTGCGAAGCTCCGTCTAAATAAAACGCCAAGCTATGGGAGTCATGCGACAGATCGACATTCTTCCCCACTCCATACCACGCCACATCATCGCGCCAGAACCGGCTACGGCAAAGTGTCCGGTGTGCTTTGCGAAAGGCGATCATCTTCTTGAAAAACGAAAACATGCCCGCACGCGTCTTCAGCCGGCTCCAGTCAAGCCAACCGGTCTCGTTGTCCTGGTTATACGGGTTATTGTTGCCGCCCTGCGTTTGCAGAAATTCATCGCCTGCCCGGAACATGGGCGTACCAGCCGAAAGGAAGAGCAGACAACACAGATTCTTCGCCTGCCGCACCCTGAGCGCAATCACTTCTTCCGGTGCGTCCTTGTCCCCTTCCCAACCGCAGTTCCAACTCAAGTTGGCATCGCTGCCATCCCTGTTGTCTTCGCCATTCGCCCAATTACGCTTCAGGTTATAGGAGACCAAATCGTACAGCGTAAACCCGTCGTGACATGTGACAAAGTTGATCGACTGGTAAGCATGGTAAGCATTCATGCGGTCGTCGGGAAACAGATCGTCACTGCCGTAGAGGCGGGTCATGAGCGCCGGAACTTTGCCGGCATCTCCGCGCACAAAACTCCGCACATCGTCGCGGAAAGCGGCATTCCATTGTGACCATGTCAGACCAGGAAAGCTGCTCCCCAACTGATAACCTCCGGACGCGTCCCAAGGCTCTGCGATCAGCCGGAGATCTCCCAAATCCGGGTCGGAAGAAATTTGTCCCAGCACCGGCGGATCGTCCCAGTTGAGTGTGCCATCCTGGCGGCGGCTGAATACCGAGGCCAGATCGAAGCGAAATCCGTCAATCTGCATAGCGCACGTCCAGTGACGAAGACTATCCACCACCAATTGCCGCATGTAGGCGTTTGAGAAGTTCAACGTGTTGCCGGTGCCAGAGTAGTCTGCAAACGGCTTGGAGGGATCTCCCGAAAGAAGGTAGGCAGTGCTGTTATCGATTCCCTTGAAGCTGTAGATAGGGCCACCTTCGTTTCCCTCACACGTGTGGTTGTAAACCACATCCAGCACGACCTCAATTTCCGCCTCATGGAGAGCATCCACCATTTCGCGGAACTCTCGATGAGCATCCGCCGCGATGGCCGCATAGCCGCCGTGGGGCGCGAAGAAATTCAACGGCGTGTATCCCCAATAGTCGGCGCCTCCTGGATCGAACTGATACACCGGCATCAATTCAACAATCGTGACCCCGAGCTCCTTGAGATAAGGAATTTTTTCGATGACCCCTGCGTATTTGCCCCGTTTCTCCGCCGGGACTTCGGAGTTTGGATTCTGCGTAAAGCCGCGCACGTGCAGCTCATAAATGACGGCATCGGATTCGTGCCGGTCAATGCAAGTCCTGCGTAGCCCGCTCGCCGGATTGTGTTGTATTTGGCGCGGAACGACGGCTAACGGTCCGCGGCCTGCGTTACTGCCTCGGCGGATAGCCGCCGCGCGATCAAACTCCTTTGGAAAGAAGATACTTTTGGCGTAGGGATCCAGAAGGACCTTCTCCGGATCGAAAACATGCAATTCCCAAGGTCCAGCGGGAAGTGGACCGTCGACTGAATAGGCGTAGTAGCGGACGTTTTGCATCGCCACGCCAGAGACGATGCAGTGCCAAACCCGCCCAGTCTTGTTCCGCAGATAATCGAACTTGTGGGTTAGTAAAGGAGTGGTCACATCCGATTCCTGGTAGAGCAGGAGTGTGACTTTCTCCGCGTATCTCGAATAAAGCGCGAAATTGTATGACTGTAGATCGGAGAGCCAGCTAACGCCAGGAGGTGAAGGTGCACCTTCCGCTGCGATCCACTCAGAAGTGCACGCGGTAATCACGACCTGGTCATGGCCTCAACGCGCTTCTTATTGCTGCAGCGCTGCTTCTATCGCTTTCGTGACTTCTTCGGATTCGGGTTCGACTTTCGAATCGAAACGGGCCACGATTTTGCCATTGCGATCGACCAGGAACTTCGTAAAGTTCCAGCCGATCTCGCCGCCGGTCGCGGGATTTGCTTTCTTGTCGGTGAGAAATTGATACAGCGGTGCCTGGTCGTCGCCCTTCACGGAGATCTTCGAAAACATGGGAAAGGTGACGTTGTAGGTACGTGAGCAAAACGTTTGAATTTCGGCATTGGTACCCGGCTCCTGGCTCATAAAGTTATTGGCCGGAAAGCCAAGAATCACCAGCCCTTTGGCCTCATATTTTTTGTAAAGAGCCTCCAAGCCTTTGTACTGAGGCGTGTAGCCGCACTTGCTCGCGACATTCACCAACATCACCACCTTGCCTTTGTATTGCGCAAGCGGCACGGGCTGGCCGGTGATGGAATTTAAAGTGAAGTCGTAAATGTTCGAGGCTGCGAACGTGGAAAACGCGGCGAAAGCCGCAGAAAAGAGTAATTTACCTGTCATTTCGATTTTAGATGCATTGGGTGAGGGGCCTGATTCCATTCATATAGAGCTCCGCTCGGATGTTTTGCGCAACGAACCCATTTTTGGCGGCTGGCGGTTTTGTAAAAACAAACCCAATGGCTTGTTCGAAGAGCCCAGCCCAGCAGTCTCGGGGGAGTTGAAAAAACAAATCATTGAGCGGGCCGCTCGCCCCCAGAGGTGAAAATCCCGCCGATCTTCGTCCCGAAGGCGGCACCTAACTTCGCAAATCGTTGATTCGGCGCGGTCGTGGGGTTAATGGTGTCTGACCCCTTTAAGATAGACCTCTGTAAATCATTGATTCGGCGCGGTCGTGTTTGTATTTCGTGAGAACCCAATGGCGCTGGGGTGATGGCACGTTCTGAACGCGAAATATTCGATTGTGCAAAGATCTGAACCGGGTTGCCCCGGCCTGACGGAAAGGGCGCGATCCGCAGAAAGCGAAAGACGCGGGCAGACATGACCGCCGCAAACCGGTTTGAAGATAGCGTGGTGCCGGGTTATGAGAGACAGAGTCGTTGGGAGGTGAATGGGTGAGTGGCTTTGTTTCCAGCGCATTAGGGCGAGGAAAGAAACTTTGTAAGGTCGGTGACTGCTTTGGGGAAGCGTCGACAACAGTGGCGATCCGGCTCGGTTTCGGAGCTTCTGGCAAGGCGGAGGAAAACCGATTGTTAGCGAGTATGTGATACTGCCACGTCCAAAACTGAATACCAAACAAACTGGACTAAGCTGTAGAGCGAGTCTTCGGACAAACGTTCGACATCGGAATGCCAGCCATGCTCGGCAAATTCGGCTTCGTCAAATCTCGGCCCGATGCCGTAGGCCTCAACCCCTTTTGATCTGATCGGTGCCAGATCCGGTGAGCATGCCGGGAACTGTGATGGCCCCCGGGTAGAGGCGGCGTTGCACGCTTTCGAGGGCATGGAACATCTCCGTATCCAAGCGGCTGGGCGGCGCCGCGGGACGTCCCGGCGGGTTGGGTACTACTTTCACCGCGGGATCACCAATGACGCGCTCCATTTGTGTATAGAATTTAGTCATGTCCTCATCCGGAAGCGCGCGAATGTCGAGAAAGGCCTCGGCTTGGGACGGGATGACGTTTGCGCGGAAACCCGCGTTGAGCATCGTGGGGGAGATTGTGGTCCGCAGAACCGAGTACTTGCCTAAATCGTGTTCGGCGAAGTAGTTCTGAATCGCTTCCGACTTCGTAGGGTCCACGAGCCCGTTGTAGCGTGCGGCTTCTTCCGGCGGACTGATGGTAGCCAACCGTTCAAAGAAAGTGCGAGTGACGTCGTTGAGCCGCATGGGCGGATCCCAAGTTCCGATCTTGCCGACCGCAGCGGCGAGGTGAACGACAGCATTGTCGCGTCTTGGACGTGATCCGTGGCCGGAAGTGCCGGTGGCTACGAGTTCGGCGCCGCGCGGGACCTTCTCTGTCGCCGCTATCTCGACGTAGCGGACACGCCCCTTTTCGGAGTGAACCAATCCTCCTTCGGCGAGCGCGTACTCGGCTTGTATTTCGGGCCAGTGTTCTTTCACAAGGAAGTCGATGCCAAAACGGGAAGAGCCTTCTTCTCCCGCTTCCGCGATGAAAATGACATCGCGATCGAGCGGGACGTTCAAGCGTTTTAGCATGACCATCAGCATCAACCCAGCGGTGACGCAATCCTTATTGTCAGTGGTGCCGCGGCCCCAAATGAACCCGTCCTGGCGGATGGCGGCGAAGGGGTCAACTGGCCATTTTTCTTTTTGAATACCAACCGTATCGGTGTGCCCCAAAATGGCGATGGGCTTCTTGAGTCCGTTGCCTTTCAGCCGCGCGACTAAATTCGCACGGGCCGGGTCAAGGGCGAAGGTCTGAAAGGGGATCCCATCGCTTGTGAGCACCTTTTTCAAATAATCTACGACAGCAGTCTCGTTGCCAGGCGGGTTGGTTGAATTGATCTGGACTATGGATTGAAAGTGCTGCAAAGTCTCAACGCGGACCTTCTCCCAATTGGGCTCGGCGGCGGGTGACCGACCGCAGCAGGAGATGATGAGGAGAATCGGCGGGACCCAATTCGCGGAGCAACGGATTTTGGAGATGTTCATGCTGCCTCCGCGCTTTGCTTGCTCTCCGTTGAAAATTTGTAGCACTTAGTATAACAAGAACCTTTCGCCGTCACGATGCTCCGCTCTGGAAGCGGGGTCTTGGGCGTTCAGCACGCCCAGAGATGAAAATCCCGCCGTCACCCGTGTCCCCGAACCGGCCATAAACCTAACTCCGCAAATCGTTGACTCGGCGCGCTGGTGTTTGTATTTTCGTGAATGGCATAGCTGCGGATCAGGGTGTCGAGAGACGCCCGCGCTATTGGAGAAACGGACCCGAGCGCTAACCGGAAAGACTGGGTTCGGAGGGCAGCGAAAAAGAGGGGACACGCCTGCGGTATTGGTCTGAGCGGGAGCATTTGCGCCAACCCGGAGTGTCACCCCTCGGTACAAATATTGGCGGCGATGCCGCCCTTTTTCTAAGGCGAGTTTGAAAAAACGAAACGAAACCACGCAACTTGACCCGGACGGGGCTTCAGAGAGTCGGCTGTGCAGGAGACAGGAACCAAAGCACGGCCGCGACCAGAATCAGCGCGGGTACATCGCCGGTGAGGTGCCCGAGTTCGTGTCCGTCGTAGATGGCCTGCGCCGCCATGATGCCGGCATGGACTAGGCTCGACCATATCGTGAAAGAAATCAGGCTGCGGTTGCTGGAAGGATCACGCGCCGCGGCGACGAGAAAAATGCCTAGCACGGCATAGACACCACAAATCATTTGCAAATAGTATTGGCCGTGGCCGCCGTGCCACACCCAACCGGAAGGCCACAGCAGACCTACCGGGTAGATCAGGCAGAAGATGACGCCGAAGGCA
>PMSX01000270.1:11087-29632 GCA_003167495.1 Bryobacterales bacterium
GACGGGACTGGAATGCGGTATCAGTTCGGCGATTTTGAACTCGCGACTGAAAGATATGAGCTAAGAAGAAACGGGATCGCGCTGCACGCCGAGCCGCTAGTCTTCGATCTCATCCTCTTCCTGTTGCGCAGTGCCGGCCGCGTAGTCGGACGGGAAGAAATCGTGGATGGGGTCTGGCAAGGTCGGCTGGTTTCTGAAAGTACCATTGATGGCTGCATTAAATCGGCGCGGCGAATCCTCGGAGATAGCGGTGATAACCAGAGTTACATCCGCACGGTGAGGGGACGAGGATTCGAATTTGCGGCGACGGTTACGGCGCTCGACGAGTCCAGTGTCAATTCTTTGCGGGAGCAGCCACAAGAGCACGCAGGGGAAGGAGCCGACACGAACGAGTCTTCGCCGACAGGCTATCTACTCGCCAGCGATGTTTCCCCGTCTGGAACGGCGCGGCGGCCGGTGCTGGCGGTTTTCCCTTTCGCAAATCAGAGCGCGGAGGCGGACGACTACTTTTCCGACGGGCTCACGGAAGACATTGTCACCAACCTGTCGCGATTCCGCGACCTGCGTGTGATCGCCGCGGGGTCAACGCTGCAGTTTAAAGGCCGCTCGATCAACGTGCCCGAATTCTGCCGGCAGATGCGAGCCGCCTACGTGGTTAAAGGCAGCGTGCGCCGTGCCGCTGGCCGGATCCGTATTACGGTCCAGCTCATTGATGGAGTCAGCTGCGTACAGTTGTGGGGCGATCGCTACGACCGAGACATGGGCGACATCTTCGACTTGCAGGACGAGCTAACTCGTAGGATTGCAGCCACGCTCGGCGTGAAAATGCAGGACGTCTCCCTCGAACGCGCGATGGCCAAAGGGCCGCTGGAACTCGATTCCTATGACTGCGTGTTGCGTGCGCGCAGGTATACTTCGGCTTTGAGCGCGGAGATGCATGCCGAGGCCCGGGATCTTCTCGAAAGGGCTGTAGAACTCGATCCGCTTTCATCCGACGCGCATGCACTACTCGCCAACGTTTATCTCGCCGAACATCGTTTTGAGATGAACCCGCGGCCGGACCCCATCGGCCGCGCACTCACGCATGCGCTGTGCGCTACACAACTAGACCCGCGGAACGCGTATGCACGATGTTGGCTGGCGATCGTACATTTCTTCCGCGGTGAGAATGAGAAGTTCGAGACGGAGTCGCAGCTGGCTTTGAGACTAAACCCCAATGACCCCGAGACGCTCGCCGACATCGGCCATTATTTGGCATTCATGGGTGAATTCGAACGGGGCGTCGAACTCTCGCGGCGCGCTCAGGAACTCAATCCATTGCATCCCGGCTGGTACTACTTCAGCTTTGCCCGGCTCGACTACAACCGAAAGGCGTATGGCGGCACAATTAGGTGTGTTGAGAAGATCGGATTACCCCACTTTTATTGGACGCATTTGCTGGACGCAGCTGCGAAAGGTCAATTAGGCCGCCCAGATGCCGGCAAAGCATTGTCGAGGGTACTTGAGATCAAACCGAACTTTTCAGCACACCTCGAATTGCGAAAATGGAACGCATCCCCGGCCGATCTTGATCACATCATGGAGGGCCTACGGAGGGCCGGATGGGACGGCTGATGGCCTTGGCTCTCCGGATTTACTCCCCATAAGCTGGCCTCGCCTGTTGGACAAGAGCGCCACGCTGACGGCCGGAAAGACCACTTACCTGTGTGTAGGAGCGCCGTTATGGGTGTTTGGCCGTTCACATGGAAGCCGGCAAACCGTCGAGATGAGCGGTGCTTCCGTCAGAAAGCGGTTGGCTCCTGTATTATGGGGTCCTCGGAAAGTGAGATTAGAGGACGCCGGCAGCCCTATTGCTTCTCATAGATTTCGACCTTGTGGACTTTTCCACCCTTGTCGTCGACGCCATCGTCGATCGAGGTCATGGTTTTTCCGTCCTCGGAGATGACGGTATGGTCACGGTTAATCACTTTCCCCTGTCTCTTGACTGTCACGTCAACGGTATGGTCATTCACGAGCTTCACGGCTAGTGTTATCGGAGGTGCGCCCGGTGCGCTGACGGGGTGATCCTGGCCATCCCAAGGAGTCTCGTCGCCTTCGGGGCCGCCTTGCATAATGGGCATACCATGCCCGTCAGTTCCCGCGGCAATGCGCTTGATTCGGTTCCCGTCTAATTCAAACGTGATTGTCATGTTCCGGATTTCAGAACCGGGACTGAATTTTGACTTCTCAGTGTTGAGCTTCCAAGTGCCTATAAAGGGGTTGCCGGCACCTAAAAGAACAGTGACAGAAGCGCAGATGGCCAAAACTGAAAATAGTAAACGCATAAAGTTCCTCTCTCGGTAACGATCATTCACGTCACTACTGAAAACAGCAATGAGCACACGATGAGGAAAGTATGAGGACGCAAAAACCTCTACACTGCAATGCTTTGCGGCGAATATGAGGGATGGGCAGCTACCTTAGAAATTGGTTTACACTATGTTAAGGCTTGCGGAGAAGTGATGCGTGTCCGTTTCCATCAATGGGAGCTTGACCTGGATTGCGGTGAACTGGCTTGTTCAGGTAAACCGGTTAGGCTTCAGCCACAGCCTGCGAAGGTGCTGGCACTGCTGGCGAGGCGAGCCGGCACACTGGTTTTGCGCGAGGAGATTCAGCGGGAGCTCTGGCATCACCAAAGCCAAGTCGATTTCGACCAGGGTCTGAATTACTGTATTCGCCAGATACGGGTTGTTTTGAAGGACAATGCCGAAGAACCGACCTACATAGAGACTATTCCGAGGAGAGGGTACCGCTTCCGTGCGCCGGTAGAGACGGTTGTTTCTGGCGAAAGTTCGACCTTGGATACACCTGCTGCTGCTCGACCTTCTCAAAAGCAACGGATTTTTCGTCTGGCTTGGATAGTACCGCTTGGTGCTGTGGTCCTGACTGTTCTGATAACAATCTGTGTGCTGCGGATAACATCTAACCGACCCGGCTTCGCCACTTACAACGAAATCACGCATGATGGATTGGATAAACGCGGGAAGGCTGTAGCGGGTACCGATGCAGCTCTGGCAACGGATGGCAGCCGAATCTACTTCACTGAAGGTTCGAACGATCATTCATCTCTTATGCAAGTGTCCGCGAGAGGTGGAGAAACAGCACTAATAAAAGTTCCTTTCGATTTCCCGCAGCTTCTCGACTTCTCGGCCGTTAGATCTGAATTACTGCTTGTTGAGCATTCGGATAGGATACCGGAAGCGCCACTATGGGTTGTTCCGGTGCCGGCCGGAGTGCCGCATCGCTTAGGCCAATTGGCGGCTCGCGATGCGTGTTGGTCACCCGACGGGCGCCAAATTGCGTTGATCCACGGCACGGGACTGTATGGCGCGAACGCAGACGGCTCCGGTCAACGGAAGATCGCCGAACTTCCGGGCATTGGGTGGTTTCCGCGTTGGTCCCCGGATGGCAAGCGGCTGCGTTTGACTATCGTGGAGCCGAAAACTGCAAACCAATCACTCTGGGAAGCGACAGCAGATGGGAAGAGCATGCGTCCACTACTTCCGCAGTGGAACGCTCCGCATGCGGAGTGTTGCGGAAATTGGACGCCGGATGGAAAGGGTTATCTGTTTCAGGCAACTCGGGGAGGAAAGACCGAGATATGGTCTATGCCGGGTGCGGCAGGCGTTCTAGACTTCACCAGGCTGCTGAATGCCCCAGTGCAGATCACAAGCGGACAAATGAATTCGCTGGCGCCCGTGCCCAGTCCAGATGGTAAAAAGCTATATGTAATTGGTCAAAAGATGCGGGGTGAGCTGGCGCGTTACGACGCCGGAAGCCACGAATTTCTTCCGTACTTTGGCGGTATCTCGGCTGACTTCGCACAGATCTCGCGCGACGGTCAGTGGATGCTCTACGTTGACTTTCCCGGCGGCACTCTCTGGCGAAGCAAAGTAGACGGAACACAACGTTTGCAGTTGACATTTCCGCCCATGGAGGTCATGGTCCCGCAATGGTCACCCGACGGTAAGCGAATCGTCTTCTTTGCGGTCGGCGCGGACCGGGCTATGAGAATCTACGTTGTGTCCACAGACGGCGGTACAGCTCAGCCAGCTTCAACCGCAGGAGGGAGCGAGATGTCGCCTTCCTGGTCTGCAGACGGAAACTCGATTTTGTTCAGTGATTTCCCGTTCTTCGGAGGTGATCCGGCAAAAGTCGCGGTTCACATCCTTGATTTGCGATCCGGCAAACTCTCTACGGTACCCGGATCAAAAGGGATCTTTTCGCCGCGGTGGTCGCCTGACGGCCGTTACATTGCCGCGAGCCCGCCTGGTGAAAATGGGGTCATGATTTTTGACTTCCAGACACAGCGCTGGCAGAGGGTCGCGGAGGGCTTCGGATTTATGAACTTTTCTCGTGATAGCCAGTACCTCTATTACAGGCGCCACGAACCGAGTCCGGCTATTGTCCGCCTCCGCTTAGCCAACAACGAATTTAATGTTATAGCAGACCTGACTGGCGTCCGCGAGGGCGGCCGTTTGGCAGGGCTCCAATTTGCCTTAGGTTCGGACGATTCGCCCATGCTGTTGCGCGATACCGGGATTCAGGAGATTTACTCGTTAGATTTAGCGGACCATATCGAGCGCTGAGTAGTGCTCATAAGACGGGGTAGTGATGTGGACTGACTCACAGCGACCTTCGCGCGTTTCTGTCCGTTTTCTCATGTCTCAATTCCAGTTGTGGCCGGATAAACGGCGAAACCGGAAAGTGCGATTGGAGCGCAAGAGGAAGTCCACTGTCCGATCATCCGTGCCATCGCTCTTGCCACCAAGATACGTGCCGCACAAGCAATCGAGGACGCGCTTTGCGGCCGGCGTGCGTGTGGGAGGCGATTCTGCAGGACCAGGCCGACCTTGGGTTGAAGAGCTATGCGGAATCATTGCAGGAAGTGGCTACTCCGTGGCGATGAAGAGAATGGTTGTTGCCGTGGCGCCTGCAGGATCATCCGCTGGCGAGTATGCACTCCATTCCAATTTCAGCTGTTGGCGGCCAGGCTTCATCGGGCTTGACGACGACCTGCCGATCCAGGATCAGATTGACCGCAATCTGCGGGAGCATAAAGTTGCGGTGAATGTGACGTTTTGACAATATCGAGATGATCAAACAAGCCGTGGCGCACGGGCGGGCATTGGTATGATTCAGCGCGGTCGTGTTTGTATTCTCGTGAGGACCCAACCGTGTTTGGAGGGCAGCGAAAAAGGGTCGACATACCTGCTACTACGGCTTAAGAGGCGGGTCCGCGGGAGCCCGGAGTGTCCCCTTTTTCTTTTGGTCAGTCGAAAATACGAATCATCAATGACCGCGATCCGCGTCACTTGCCGCAAGTGCGGATTCCCTGTTCGCGGCAACCTCGGTTCGCTTTCGACCCAATCCCAAACTTTTCTTTGGAATCAGTACCTATGAGTCGCTCAGCCAAGCCATCTAACGTTAATGAGGCTTCGTCTGTTGTAACCGGCACAATGGCAAGTGAACTAGCCGCTGGGAAATGCCAGTCCTCCGGATTAGACGGTGGCTTGAATTCGCGAACGTCGAATATTTTCCATTCGCGATCTGCTCCCGCCACCGCCAGCACAAGCGCCAAACAATCGCGCGGTCCTTGGAAATACGAGACGCGTATCCGGTGGACGCCACCCTCCAGTTGCACAGCGGCTATCCGAAGATCGGGTGGGTGCTGGCAATCGTTGTCGATGACGGGTGTGTCGTCCAGAAGCAGCCGGGAGCCGTCGTCCGAGAGCAAAGCGAACGTATAACGGCCTGGATTGGCAATCCAGAAGCGCCCGCTATAGTCGATGGCAAACCATTCAAAACGATCCGTTAAGCCCGGAAAGCCTGAGCGCCAGTGGCGCGGCGGAATGTTCAGCTCATTGGTCCAAATCTCACCCACGCGCTCAACCGGATCATGGTCAAAATCCGGTAGCACCGTGGTGTTTTTCGGAATAAAATAGACAGATCCGCGTAAGCCCGCCGGGATGACTACAGTCGTGCCGAAATTCGCAGGGGACGTTTCTTGCGCGATAACACTGCCCACGAACGCTATTCCCACCAACGAACAGCGCAAGAGAATGCCCATGTAACAAATACGGAAATCTGCGTCCCACAGTTTCAGAGATGTGAGAGTTAAATTCCCGCGTACCAGGCATACCCAGCCTCCGGTGACGCCGAACCCAACCCCTTCCCAAATTTCTTCAAGTCGTCGGTCACCACCAGCCGCGTAATATACTTCACATTCTTATACCCAAGCTGTCGCGGAACCCGCAGCCGGAGCGGCCCGCCATTCCCCACCGGCAACTCACCGCTATTCAATCCATACGCCAACAGGGTTTGCGGATGCAATGCATCAGCCATGTCGATACTATCCCACCACCTATGCTGCATCGAAAAGTACACAACATACCTGGCCTGCGGCAAAACTCCCGCTACGTCCAAAACGTGCGACAAAGGGACGCCGGTCCACTCAGCGATATAAGACCAGCCCTCCTCACAAGCCAAGTGAGTGATCTGGCTGTGCGACGGATAACTTTTCAATTCCGAAAGGGAAAACGATGCCGGCCGCGACACCATGCCGTTGACGGCGAGGCGCCAGTCAGCGAAACCTCCCGCCTGCAGACGTCGAAACGCCTCACCCTTCGGAGGGGCACCGTTAACGAACGGAATCTTCGAAATCTCGCTGCGAGGGAACTCCCGAGCCATCGAGTGCCGCGTGAGGATCCGCTGCGCGGCATAGGTCAGTGTTTCGCCCGTTCCGTAGAGGACGCTGGAATCGGGCGGGATCAGTCCATAGCGCTGCGCAAGATTGTTGGCGACGGCCAAGCCCGCTGCGCCTCCTGCGGCCGCGAGTCCGGTGGTGATTAATTTGCGGCGTGAGACTCTATTCATGGGCGCGACCCGTAATCATTGCTCGCATGCGGCGCTTGAAGCCGGTTAGACAAATCATCACAATATGCACCAAAAGAAAGAGTAAAAGAAAAACGGACACGAAGAAGTGAATCGTGCGCGCGGATTCCTGGCCTCCCAACACACTCACAGCCCACGGAAAGACACTCGCGATCGCGGGCGACATTGCCAAGCCTGTCCAGATTACCAATGGGAAAAGCGCGAAGATCACGAACAAGTATGTGAGCCGCTGAAGCACGTTGTATGACCAAATGTCCGCTTCACTCCCTGCTTTGAAGCGCAAATGATTCGCGATTATGCTTGAGAATGTGCGCCATGAAAGGTCGGCCCGACGCGGCAGCAAGTTTTTCCGTAAATACCCGGTCACCGAGATCGAAGTGACATACAACAAGCCTGTCAATACCGCAACCCAGGCAGCCTGAAAGTGGAGATACCGGCTCCAGCCGTTCTGGTCNNACGTTGCCGGCTTCACCCCAATAGAAGCGCGGGTGAGAGATGAGAATTTCCACTCCCGTGACGAGCAGGGCTAGAAAGCTCAGAGTGGTGATCCAGTGAGTGACACGGATCAGAGCCGAGTGCCGCGAGGGCACTGTCTGGATTGCGACGGCGGAGGTAGAAATCGGAGCCCAAGCGGAACCGGCCATTCGGAAATCATATCAGGTCTTCCCGGTTTTGCAGGCCAACTTAGGTCGCTGACGCTCTCGGCTCGGATTCGGCGAGTTCATTGTTGACGGATCTTGTTCCGGGCTCACCGTAGTACCATCAACACCAGAACGAATGGCTTATGCATTGAAAGTGGAGTTCGCCGCGCATCGAAAGATTCGCGAGCGCAATAAATTCTGGTACCGTGTCGCACACTGGCCCATTTGGATCTGGGTGTTTTTCCTTGCGCCCGGCCCGCTCACTTTCGATCTGTTCGCGCATGGCGGAAGCCTTCGTAATTGGTACTGGCTTCTGTTTGTTCTTGTTTGCACTGGAATCGCCGGTACGTTTGGCCAACTTCCCGGTGTCGAGCCGCGCCCCTACATTCTGTTCTTCTCGGAGGACAAACCGAACCCGCTTTATCGCCGCATCTGTTACACCTTTGCCTGGAATGCGTTACTGAATTTCGTGCTCTTGAACCTCGGCGGCTCCATAGACGCCGTCATCACCGGCCATTGGCACATGAAGCCGATTTACTCGCGCTACTACTTCGTCTTACTCGCCATCATCATCGCTCTGGGCCTCCTTGGTCTGCTCCCGCGGGTCGGCCGCTCCACCAAGGGTGAGGGTATGGAGCGCCGTTATTTCTATGGCGCGGTTTGGTCCATCGCCCTTTCTCAAACGCTGATGCTGATTCTTTGGAAGGCGCTGCCCAAGAACCATCTCACAGACATCGTGAAACTCTGCGCGTTTGTTGTTTCGCTCGCCTCGCTTGGCGTTGCTTCGCTGCTAGGCTTGTTGCCCCGCACGCGACCCATTCTTCCCGGCGAAGCGATGGTGGCCGACTGACTCGCTGTGATTGCTCTTTTCGTACTGGCGGCACTGTTGGCTTGCGGATTGCTGTTTCAAATAGCGGGCGACTATTTTGACGCCCGCCGCTATGCTCCTCCCGGCCAGCGAATCGCAGTACCAGGCGGCGCAAACCTCCATGTTTACTCCCAAGGCAGTCTCGTCACTCCCACGGTTGTCTTCGAAGCGGGCATCAGTGGGAGCTGTTTAAGCTGGACCACCGTACAACCGCTGGTAGCCGAATTTGCCCGCTCGGTAGCCTATGACCGGGCTGGACTCGGTTGGAGCAGAGGCTCACTCACTCCGCGTACGGTGGCTAACATGGTGGCTGAGCTAGCGGCTGTTCTGGACAGCGCACAGATTTCGTCACCTTATGTATTGGTAGGTCACTCTTTCGGCTGTCTGCTCATACAAGCCTTCTCTCATACCTACCCAGACCGAACGGCCGCGCTTGTCATGGTGGATCCAGTGACTCTCGCCGGTTGGGCGAACGCCGATGCCCGGCAATTGCGTCGCTTGAGCACGGGCGCGCGACTCTGTCGCCGCGGTGCCCTGCTTGCGCGTTTCGGTGTTGTGCGCGCGGCGCTCTCGCTCCTCATTGCTGGTGGCACAAGAATTCCAAAACTGGTGGCGCGCGCCTCGGCGGGGCAGGGAAATAGCGTCATCGAACAGCTCATCAGTGAAGTGCGTAAGCTGCCGCTGGAGGCGCAGCGCATCGTTGCCGCGAACTGGAGCCGCGCTCGTTCCTTTCTTGCGATGGCCACTTATTTGGAATGTCTCCCGCCTAGCGCGCGTACGGCGCTCAACATGCCCGTTCCTGCCGAAATCCCGCTCTATATTCTTTCCGCGGCCAACGCAACGAAGACGGAACTGGCCGAGCGCGCTGCTTGGGTCGCCGCACGCAAAAACGCCCATCACACACAAGTGGAAGGGACTGGCCACTGGCTGCAACTGGAACGCCCGGAGTTGGTAACAGACGTTGTTCGGGAAGCTGCGCTTCGTGTACGATAACGCTTGATGAGCCTCACAACTCGGCGCCAGTGGTTTGGCGCTTTCACCGCTGCCGCAGTTGCCGCCCCTTCTGCCTTTGCCGCGCGCGAAAAGCTGCGCATCGGCGTCACCGATTGGAATCTGCTTCTCGGTGCGGATCCAAAGGCCGTTCCGTTGGCGTCACAACTTGGCTTCGAAGGGGTGCAAATCTCCTTTGGCCGAAAGATTGTCGATAACAAGATGCCTGTCGATAATCCCGAGATCGTCGCTCAGTATTTGCAGCTTTCCAAGCAGTACGGGATTCCTATCGATGGCACCTGTGTCGACCGTCTTCACGACAATGGCTTGAAGAGTGACAAGCTCGCGCCGAAATGGGTGCTCGATGCGATTCGCCTCACCAAAGATCTGCGCACCAAAGTGCTACTGGTACCTTTCTTTGGGCCTTGGGCTTTGACGAACCAAGCCGAGATGGATTACACCGGCGACGCGTTGCGCGATCTTGCACCGGAAGCGGAGAAGGCCGGCGTGATTCTTGGACTGGAAGATACCATTTCCGCCCAAGACAACGTGCGGATAATGGAACGCGCGCATTCGAAGAATGTGATGGTTTACTACGACGTCGGCAATTCAACGCAAGCAGGGTTCGACATTGTCAGGGAAATCCGCTGGCTCGGCAAAGAGCGCATTTGCCAGTTCCATTTGAAGGACAACCCTAATTATTTAGGGGAAGGCAAGATTGAATTTGGTCCTGTGATGCACACCATTCGCGATATGGGTTTTTCCGGTTACGCCAATTTAGAAACCGATGCGCACGAGCAAACATTGGAAGCGGATATGCGCCGCAACCTGATGTACATTCGCCGCGTGATGCAGCAATCGTGACGTTAGATCGCCGCGCCTATAATGGCGGCGATTAATAGGGGTCCAATGTGCGCCAGCGCTATCACCGCCAGGGGGAGACCCATCAGAAAACCGGCCAGCGGATTCCAAGTGAGGAGGGACGCGAAGAAGAACACCGCCCCGCCAATCAAAATGCCTGGCAGCAGAGCCGCCAAGATAGCGTTCCCTATGCTGCCCGATTTTCGCCCGCCTACGAATCCTGCAATTAGCGGCCCGGCTACCGGCAACCAAAAGAGCAGAACCGAAAGCACGAACATCCAAACCATTCCTCGGGCGATACTGCCCGTCGTTGCCACAGCCACCTTTAAAGTTTCTCATATAATCCTTGTTTGGCACTCAAACTGTTAACATTCCTATCGCTCGTAGTTGTCGCATCTCGTCTGGCCGCGGCGCAGCAATTCGACCTTGTTATTCGCAACGGTCACATTATTGACGGCACTGGCTCCCCTTGGTACTCGGGCGATATCGGAATCATCAATGGCCGCATCGCCCAAATCGGCGTGCTCAGCGATGCTGCGGCGAAGCGCGTGATAGATGTCCAGGGCCGAGTGGTCGCGCCAGGCTTCATTGACATGTTGGGCCAATCGGAACTGTCGATTCTGGTCAATCCGCATTTGCCATCTAAAATCTTCCAGGGAATCACGACGGAGATTACGGGCGAAGGCGGCTCTGTTGCTCCGCTAACCAAAAAGCTAATCGCGGCTGATCGCGGTGGCTTTTCGCATTACAAAAGAAAGCCGGATTGGCTGACGTTTCGTGAGTACTTCGCCCGGCTCGAGAAGCAAGGTATGGGCATCAATCTGGCAAGCTATGTGGGCGCCACGCAGGTGAGGCGCGTGGTGTTGGGAGATGTGAATCGCGCTCCCTCGCCCGAAGAGCTGGAGCAAATGAAGGCGCTGGTCCGCGAAGCAATGGAGCAAGGTGCGGTGGGCGTTTCCACCGCTTTGCAATATGCGCCGGCGCCTTATGCAAAGACGGAGGAACTGATCGCGCTCGCCTCCGAGGCGGCGAAGTACGGCGGCATTTACGCGAGTCACATGCGTAGCGAGGGCGATGGTATTGATGACGCCCTGGATGAAGCATTTCGAATTGGGCGCGAAGCCAAAATTCCAGTGGAGATCTGGCATCTGAAGGCAGCGGGCAAACCGAATTGGAATCGCATGCCTGAGATTGTGGCTCGCATTGAAGCGGCGCGCGCCTCAGGAGTCGATGTCACTGCTGATACATATGCCTATCCTGCCTGGTTCAATAGTTTTTCGGCCTTCATTCCGCCGTGGGCGCACGATGGTGGGGAGAGCAAAATGGTGGAGCGTCTGAAAGACCCTGAAATGCGCACGCGCATTCGCAAGGAGATGATGACGGCCGATTCCTCGTGGGACAACGAGTGGCAGGAGATTCCCGGCCCGGAGGCGATTCTCGTCAGTGTCGTGCAAAATCCAAAGCTGCTTCCTTTGCAAGGCAAGACCATCGCGCAGATTGCCGAAGCGCAAAACAAAGATGCGATTGACACGATTTTCGATCTGCTGATTGAAGATCCAGGCATGTCGGTTGCCGTGTTCGCCATGTTTGAACAAGACATCGCGCTTGCCTTGAAGCAGCCTTGGGTGTCAGTGGACAACGATTCGCAAGGCACTGCGCCGGACGGTTTGCTGGGAAAGGAGCATCCGCATCCGCGTGCGTATGGGACGTTTCCGCGCATTCTGCGGAAGTATGTGCGGGAAGAGAAGCTTCTCACACTGCCCGATGCGATTCGCAAATTCAGCGCGCTTCCCGCTCAGCGTGTTCGACTCACAGACCGTGGCGTGTTGAAGCAGGGTTTGTGGGCCGATATCGTGGTGTTTGATCCCGAAAAGATTCGGGATCTGGCAACTTTTGAAAACCCGAATCAGTTGTCGGAGGGGATGGAGTATGTGCTGGTGAATGGGGTTCCGGTGATTGATGGAGGAAAGATGACTGACGCGCTGCCCGGCAAGGTGCTGCGCGGGCAGGGGAATCAGTAGATTGTCCGGCTAGATGGGGACCGCATGAGGCTTGTCCAAATCACCCGCGACGGAACACGGCGTGTAGCTTGCGTTGACGACGATGCGCTTCGCCTTCTCGACCCTCGATGGACCGATGTGTATTCACTGGCACTGCACGCTGCGGATTCGGACGAAAGCTTGGCTTCGCTTGCGTTCGCCGCGGCCGTTAACGAATCTTTGGACTATTCGCCGATTTATGAGGGGAATTCGCCATGGCGATTGCTGCCGGCCTTCGATCATCCAACCGACGCAGCGCATTGTATGGTAAGTGGCACGGGACTTACTCACAAAGCGAGCGCGAAAAATCGCGCTGCCATGCACAAAGAAACGAGTGCCGAAGTAACCGATAGCGCGAAGATGTACAAAATGGGATTGGAAGGGGGTTCGCCCGAAGCCGGCAAAATCGGCGTGCCACCGGAGTGGTTCTACAAAGGCGATGGTTCCATTCTACGAGCGCACGGTGAGGAACTCTGGGTTCCGGCTTATGGCTGGGACGGTGGTGAGGAGCCCGAAATCGCGGGTGCGTATGTGGTCTCTCGCAGCGGGGTGCCGTGGCGCTTGGGGCTGATGATAGGCAATGAGTTTTCCGATCACCGCATGGAGAAAAAGAACTACCTGTATCTTGCGCCATCGAAGCTGCGAAACTGTTCGGTGGGACCTGAATTGACGATTGGCGAGACAGCGTTTGCCGATGTGACGGGCACGGTGAGTGTGCTCCGTAACATCACAACCTTGTGGAGCAAGCAGATTTGGACGGGCCAGAAAAACATGTGTCACTCAGTTGCTAATCTGGAGCACCACCACTTCAAGTATGAAGCGCACCGGCGGCCGGGCGATGCGCATATTCACTTCTTCGGCGCCGATGCCTTCAGTTTTGGCGATGGCATAGCGGTTGAGTCCGGCGATGTGATGGAAGTGTCGTTTCCAGAGTTTGGCAGAGCGCTCAGGAATCCGCTTCGGGTACAGAAAGGACCAGAAGCGCTGATCGGCGTTCGGGCGCTCTGACTTAGCTATACTCAACCCGTGCTAACTTAATTTGAAGCGCAAGCAAATGGATAAGAACTCCAGCCCTGGTGTACGGATTGAGATGCTGACCGGCTCCCACCCGGGCGTGGTGGTTCTCAAAGTGCATGGACCTCTTGAAATCACTAACTACGGGGAATTTGAAGAACTGATGCGGCGCAACGAATCGCCGGTTCTGCTGGTGGATCTGGCGGAGGTCCCTTACATCGATTCGGCGGTGTTAGGAAGCATGGTGGCCATGCACGTGGCGTGTGCGCGGAATCAACGTAAATTCGCATTGATTGGTGCGAATCAGCGTATCCAGAATATGCTTACGGTTTCGGGCGTGGGCGAAATTATTGTAAGTTTTGCGACGCTTGCCAACGCTGAAGCTTCGTTGGGGTAGGCGGTCAGCCGGCGAAGAAGCTGAGCGCGTCGGAAATGTAGGTCTTCATCTCATGCCGCTTTACAATGGCGTCTAAGAAGCCGTGTTCCAGCAGAAACTCGCTGCGCTGAAAGCCATCGGGGAGCTTTTGGCGAATGGTCTGTTCGATCACGCGCGGGCCGGCAAAACCAATGAGCGCTCCCGGCTCGGCAATGTTTAAATCGCCGAGCATCGCAAAGCTTGCTGTCACGCCGCCCGTCGTCGGGTCGGTCAAGATGCTGATGTAAGGCAAGCCCGCTTCATCCAACTGCATCAGCGCGGCTGAAAGTTTTGCCAGCTGCATGAGGCTGATGGCGCCTTCTTGCATGCGCGCGCCGCCCGAGGCTGAAATGATGATCAACGGTGTCCGTTCGGCGATGGCGCGTTCAATGGCCCGCGTAATTTTTTCTCCCACCACCGCGCCCATGCTGCCGCCGATGAATTTCAACTCGAGCGCGCAGATCTGGACGCGACGTCCATCCAAAGTGCCGCTGGCGGCAATCACCGCGTCGGGCATCTTGGTGTCTTCTTCCATATCGATCAGCCGCTGTGCATAAGGTTTGGAATCGACGAACTTCAACGGATCGGACGATCGCATGAGTGCATCGTGCTCTTGAAATACGCCATCGTCTAAGAGCAACTGCAAACGGTCGGCGGCGCCGATCCGGAAATGATACTCGCACTTAGGACAGACGTTAGTGTTTTCTTCCACCGTTTTGCGCCAGATGATCTGGCCGCAGCCATCGCACTTCTGCCACAAGCCTTCTGTGCGCACTGTTTTTTCATCTTCGCTCACCGAGCCGACATCGAGAGACGGCTTTTGCCGCGTAAACCAAGCCATGATAAATCAGCCTCCAACGTAGCACGTAGTTGTTGAAGGAAGGAGCGCATTTGCTGCCGCCGAAAAAATCCACGACCTCCTCGCAAGCCATTGATTCCCGATAATCGCTAAGCCTCAAGCTACACTTAGCTAAATCACTATGCATCCCTTTAGTTGCCGTCTAACTGGGAGAAAACCCATGAAAAAAAACGCGGACACGCTTGTTCGCCTAGGAAGTGCGGCGCTGATGGCGCTGTTTCTGCTGCCATCATTCGCAGCCGCACAAGATTATGACGATCCACCCAGTCGAGTCGCTCGGCTGAGTTACATGCAAGGATACGTTTCCTTTTCACCCGCGGGCACCCAGGACTGGGTCGACGCGTTCGTCAATCGTCCGTTGACCACCGGCGACGCGTTATGGTCCGATAGCCGCTCTCGCGTCGCTTTGCACATCGGCTCCGCGTCCATTCATCTGTCGGAATATACCGGCATTTCATTCTTGAACTTGACCGACAACGCCGTTCAAATCCAAGTGAACAGCGGCACGTTGCGCATACGCGTGAAGCGGCTTAGAGACTATGAGAATTTCGAAATCGACACGCCTAACCTTGCCTTCACAATCGTTAGCCCCGGAATTTACAAGATTAACGTGAGCCAAGACGGCTACACGACCATTATTGAAGATCGCCGCGGCGACGGCGAGGTGACAGGCGGAGGATTGGCTTACGACGTCCACTCCGGAGACGTGGGCAGGTTCACGGGAACAGATCAGTTAAGAGCCGATATGGGCTATCTGGGTGACGATGAGGATGACTTCGAACGCTGGAGCGAACAGCGCGACCATCACGAAGATATCTCTATTTCGGCACGCTACGTTTCCGATGAAGCGATCGGTTACGACGACTTGGACGATAACGGTGGATGGCGCCCTGTGCCGAATTACGGTATGGTTTGGTTCCCGCACACGGCCACGATCGGGTGGGCGCCGTATCATTATGGTCACTGGGCATACGTCGCGCCGTGGGGATACACGTGGGTGGATGATGCCGCTTGGGGTTTCGCCCCTTTCCATTACGGCCGCTGGATTGCGGTTGACGGAACATGGGGCTGGGTTCCGTGCGCACCACGTCCACCGGGAGGTGGCGGCGTGTACCTTAGTCCTGTGTACGCTCCGGCGCTGGTAGCCTGGATCGGCGGGCCGCACTTCGGCGTTGGCTTAGCGGTTGGAGGCGTGGGAGTGGGTTGGTTTCCGCTTGGTCCACGCGAAGTATACGTACCCTCTTATCCAGTTAGCCGGAATTATGTTACCAACGTGAACGTGTCAAATACGACCGTGAACACAACGGTGGTTAACAATTACTACACAAACGTGGTGATCAACAAGACCGTGAACATCACAAACGTTACGTACGTCAACCAGAGAGTGCCTGGAGCCGTCGTGGCTACTAGCCAGCAAGCCTTTAGTTCGGGGCAGCCAGTTGCGCACAACGCCGTTCAGATCAACGCGAGCGAGGTGGCATCGGCGCCAGTGAACGCCATGACTCCGCCGGCCGTTCCGCAAGTCCAAGCAGTGACGGGCGGCCGTCCGGCGGCAAAAGCTAAGCCACCCGCAGCGGTTTTGGCTCGCCCGGTTGTTGCTAAAACAGCGCCTCCCCCGCCGCCCCCTTCGTTTACGCAAAGGCAAGCGGCCATTCAATCGAATGGCGGCCGGCCACTGTCCGTAGCGCAAGTGCGTCAAATTGCACCTGCGCGCACGCAGACGGCGGCAGCGCCGCAGGTTCGAGTTGCGCCGCCTGCCACCAAGGTAGTGACGCCGCCGCGCAATACGGAAGCCGGCAAGCAGAATCAGCCGCAAAATCAAAATTATCCGAATCGACCCGGCACCGCGGCTGGGCCAGTTCCGAACAACGGCAACAAACCAGCGTCCCAACCCTCACCCCAGCCCGCGGCAAACATCAATCAGCCACACCCGCCAACCGCGCATCCCGCCAATGAGCAACTGGAACAGCAACATCAACAGCAGCTTGCGGATCTGCACAAGCAGCAGGATCTCGAGCGCCAGCAAGTAGAAGACCAGCAGAAAAAAGAAGCGCAACAGCTGCAGCAGCAGAAAGCGGAGGCGGCTAAACAACAGCAGGCTCAGCAACAGGCTCTGCAACAGCAGAAGGCCGATGCGGTTAAGCAGCAGCAGGTTCTGCAACAGCAGAAGGCGGAGGCAGCCAAACAGCAACAGGCTGAGCAACAGCTGCAACAGCAGCATCAACAGCAATTGCAGGCGATGCAACAAAAGCACCAGCAGCAACAGGCACAGTTGCAGGCAAAACAGGAAGAAGAGCACCGTCAGCAGCAGCCGGCGGCCAAGCCTAAACCGGAGCCCAAGGAGAAGGAGAAAGAGCCGCCACACTAAAGAGTGGTCTGCTTACCTAACTCGCGGCGCCACCTGCGTGCCAAGAATCTCAATCGCGCGCAGCATTTTCTCATGCGGCAGAGTCGATACTCCCATTTGGAAAGTAATGCGCGCGAGTCCGCCTAGCGCTTCGTTCACGTACAAGATCTTTTCAGCGACCGTTTCCGCATCGCCAATCAAGAGAGCTCCGGTGGGGCCACGCAACGCGTCGAATTGGGCGCGAGTGGTGGGCGGCCAGCCGCGTTCCTTGCCGATCTCCGTAAATGTGTGGGCGTAACCAGGATAGAAGTCGTCGGCTGCCTGCGCTGTGGTATCACCGATGAAGCCGATGGCGTGCAGTCCAACGCTGAGTTGATCGGAGGGATGGCCGGTGCGCCGTCCCGCCTCGCGGTACATTTCGATAAGCGGGCGGAAACGGCGGGGTTCGCCACCAATGATGGCTACCATCAGTGGCAATCCCAGCGTTCCGGCGCGCACAAACGACGCAGGCGTGCCGCCAACGCCCACCCAGATGGGTAAGGGGTTCTGCAGCGGGCGTGGGTACACTGCCTGCCCGGTGAGTGGGGCGCGATGGGTGCCCGACCAGTGTACGTTTATGTTCGCACGGATTTTCAAGAGGAGGTCGAGCTTTTCGGCGAATAGCGAGTCGTAGTCCTCCAGTTTCAAGCCGAAAAGCGGATAAGATTCGATGAATGAGCCACGGCCCGCGACGATTTCCGCGCGCCCGTGGGAGATCAGATCGAGCGTTGCGAATTCCTGAAAAACGCGCACCGGATCGGCAGCGCTGAGCACGGTGACCGCACTGCCGAGCCGGATGTTTTTCGTGCGTGTTGCGGCCGCGGCCAAAATCACAGCCGGCGCGGAATCCAAAAACTCTTCGCGGTGATGTTCTCCAATGCCGAATACATCCAATCCGACTTGATCGGCAAGTTCAATCTCGGCCAACAAGTTTCCCAGCCGCTCCACCGGCTCTAATCTCAAACCCGTTGCCGGATCTGAAATGGATGCCGCGAAACTGTCGATGCCGATCTGCATCGCGGCTTAGCTCTGGACCTTTTCCTGGAAAATGCCCGCAAAGGCGGAGCGAACGCTTGCAAAAACCAGAAACCAGAGAACGACAGAGATGAGCCCTGGTGGCAGGCCAGATGGTTGCATTAGAGAGTGAAACAGAAGAATATTCACGAGGATGGGCGCAAGCACGGTCAGGGCGAGCGGTACGTATCGGTTAATTAGCAGTAGGACGCCCGCCAAGAGCTGAAGCGCAAACACGGGGGCCATGTAGTGGGTCGCCATCATCACCTCCAGATACTGCAGAGCTGGTCCTTGCGGCAAAGGCGGCTGCGGTATGAAGTGCAGAAAGCCGTTCAGTCCGAATACCACAAAGATCAAGCCAAGCAAATAGCGTGCAACGAGTGAGGCAATTTTCATGAGATCTCCTTGTTCAACAATTGATGTGTAAACGACATCTGTAAATTAAGCTAGCACGACGGGAGTTGCTTAAGCAACATCTGTCAAACAGATTTGCTATGCTTTAGAAGAAGAGATGCACGAGAGCTG
>PMSX01000131.1 GCA_003167495.1 Bryobacterales bacterium
GTTTAAGAGCTTAACGGTGTCTCCCGGGTGCAAATTCTTTTGCCGCGAGTACTCCTGATCGATCACTAAGTCATCTGGTCCTTTGGGCGGACCACCTTCCAGGAAATGAAAGCCCCCACTAAACTTCTCAAACTCGGGAACATTCACCCCGTTCATGGACGTGATGAGCTCGACGGACTGGCTTAGCACACCTACTGCCTGCGCCACGTGCGGTTTCTTTCGCACCACTGCCAGAAACTTCTCTTGTATCGGGCCGGTTTGCAGAGCAATGGTGGGACCAGGGTCCCGCCGCAAGACAATATCCGCCCCTGTCCCCTTGGCGCGCGCCGCGCTCTCTTGCAACATGCCTCGGCTTAATCCAATTAGCGTGATGATCGAAGCAACCAATATTCCAACAATCAGCGCACTCCCCAACGTCCGCACCCAGCGGTGCTTCAAGTTTTCAATCACCAGTTTGTTAATCATCGCGCTGTTTCAAGCGTCTCCCAAAAACCGTTCAGCAGGAAAGGCCTTTCCTATCATCGCTCAACGCGGCAAATTTTTCGGTTCCTGGATTTTTTGTTGCGTATTGACCGAAAAGAGATGGCACTGATCCATTTCTTCGTGAAACCGAAAGCGCTGCCGGAGAAAAAGGGCGCGCGCATCACCACTCCCTTCGGCTACTTTTGTCAGCCAAACGCCGTCGGGCTGCCGCTGCCACAACAGATGCAATTGAAATCCTTTGTGCAGATTCGCCACTCCGGCGGCGATTCTCACATCGCGATCAGTCTGCAGTTTAAGCTCTTGCGGGAATCCCACCTCTTCATCTACCCAGATCGTCCCTGTCAGCGCCTGTGCGAAGCGCTCCTCCACTTTCTGCGGATGAAAACTGGGATCGCGGGAAAGATCGTACACAACGAGGCTGCGTCCGTTGCGCTCTTCGCGATGCCCGTTAGTGAATCGCAACGCTTTTAGAAACACATCCAGTTGCCTCTCCCACTCCTGCTGCGCTTTATCAGCTCTTTTGGCATCGCTGTATTTCTTCACGACTTTGTCGACGCGTTCCTGCTCCTTTTGGGCCTCGTCCTTTGTCAACGGCTTGCCATCGCGTTCCAGTACATGATTCACCCCCCAGCCGTTCACGAAAAAACGGTCCTGAAACGTGGTTTGCTTCTTCTTCACCGATCCGTCGCTATTCAACTCGTACTCTTCGTGATGAACGGTACAAGAATAGTTCTCGCGATCTTTTTGCTGCTTCCCGGCGCTGCCAATCAGGCGTTGCCGCAGAACCTGCGGATCAGGCAGCGGAGCGTCGCCTGCCTTTGCCACCGCTAGAGAGAATCCCAAACAAACCCCGAAAATCGTCTGTTTCAAAACTACACCCCGAATGCTTGCGGAGACGATACATTCCAGTTCCCGGTTTCCCCTCCAAAGCTTAAGAAATTTTCGCATTTCGTTATGATCTGTTCGTGCGAGAATAAAAATGAAAAAGAAGAACGGGGGGAATTACCTGATTCGGCTGCGGTTTAGACGAAATCACCCGTGCTAGCTGATTTTCTTGAAGATTTCCAACTATCTGGGGACACCTCCTTCTAGTAGGACTACTGCGCAGTAATCCATGGCTTATCAAATCCAACCCCTTAAAGAATTCCTGGTTCGTCCGGCGCTGCCCCAGAATCTGACGCGTTTAGTAGAAGTTGGCTACAACTTGTCGTGGAGTTGGGATCACAATTTGCGTTCCCTCTTCCGCCGCCTTGATCCGCAGCTTTGGAAGGAATGCAATCACAACCCGATAGAGCTGTTGGGGCGGATTCCACAAGATAAGCTAGATCGGGCCGCCGCAGACCCGCGCTTCACGCTGCTCTACAAGCGCGCCTGCGAACGCTACGACGCCTACCTCCAATCGAGCGTCCCCACCGAAGCAACACCGCGCATTGCCTACTTTTCAATGGAGTACGGCCTGCTCGATTGCATGCAGATTTATTCGGGCGGCTTGGGCCTCCTTTCGGGCGATCATATGAAGGGCGCTAGCGACAGCGATTTTGCGCTGACGGGCGTGGGCCTCCTCTACCAGCGCGGCTACTTGCAGCAACATCTGAATCCCGATGGCTGGCAACAGGAGCGCAAGCCGGTCAATGATTTCTACACCCTGCCCGTACGTCCCGCCCTCGATTCCGCCGGCAAGGAAATTATCGTTGCCCTCAACTTACCCACCGGCGAACTCTTCATCAAGGTTTGGCGCATTGACGTGGGCCGCGTGAAGCTTTACGTTCTCGACACAAACATTCCGCAAAACCGCTCGATTGAGCACCGCGAAATCACCGATCAACTCTATGGCGGGGACATTTTGAAACGCATCCGCCAGGAAATTGTGCTCGGTATTGGCGGTCTGCGCGCCTTAGCCAAACTCGGTGTAAAACCCACCGTTCACCACATGAACGAAGGCCACTCGGCTTTTCTCGCTATCGAACGCATTCGCGTTCTGATGCAAGAGCACGGCCTCACCTTCGATCAGGCGCTCGAAGCAACGCGTGTGAGTAACGTGTTCACGACCCATACCTCCGTGCCCGCCGGTATCGACCTGTTTGATTCCAGCTTGCTCTACGAGCATTTTAACGACTACTGCAACAAGGCCGGCTTTTCCTTCGAAACATTGCTATGCCTGGGTCGCACGAACATGCAGGATTCTTCCGAACGTTTCTCCATGGCCGTGCTTGCTTTAAAAACCTCGGCGTTCCGCAATGCCGTCAGCGTGCTTCACCGCTCCGTATCGCAGGAAATGTTCCAACATCTCTGGCCGAAGCTGCCTCTCGAAGAAGTTCCTATCACGTCCGTTACCAATGGCGTTCACCAGCCCACGTGGATTAACGGCGACCTGGCCAGTCTCTACGATCAATATCTGCAGCCCGATTGGCGCGAGCGCCTCGACGAAACCAAGATGTGGGAGGCCGTTCCCGAAATCCCCACAGAAGAACTTTGGGAAATGCACCGCAAGCGCAAACGCCGCATGGTGGCATATGTCCGTGAGCGCTCCGTCAACTCGGCCGTCCAGCGCAAAGCTTCTGCCGCGGAAATCCGGCGCTTGCAGGAAGTGCTTGACCCGGACGTCTTCACCATCGGCTTCGCTCGCCGTTTCGCAACCTACAAACGCGCGACGCTCATTTTTCAGGACGTCGCTCGGCTCAAGAAAATCCTCAACAATCCGAAGATGCCCGTGCAAATTGTTATTGCCGGCAAAGCGCACCCGAAAGACCATCCTGGCAAAACGCTGATCCGCGAAATTGTCACTCTCTCGCGCGATCCGGAAATCTCCAAACGCCTGATTTTCGTGGAAGACTACAGCATTCAGGTCGCGCGCGAAATGGTGCAAGGGGTGGATCTCTGGCTCAATAATCCACGCCGTGGCGAAGAGGCCTGCGGCACCAGTGGCATGAAAGCCGCCATGAACGGCGTCCTCAATCTCAGCGTGCTCGATGGCTGGTTTGATGAAGCGTACGAAATCTCCGGCGGCTGGGCCATCGGCGAACGCCAGCCTTATGAGGAAGATCAGGACGATTTGCACGCCAGCACCATTTATTCAACCCTCGAAAACGAAATTGTCCCGCTCTTCTATCAGAACCAGGATTCGGACGACGATATTCCGACCGAGTGGGTGCGCCGCATGAAGACCTCCATCGCAAATCTGACGNNGGTTGCGGCCGCATGCTGGCAGAGTACATGTCGGAGCTCTACCAGCCCGCGCATGTCCTTTGGCAGAACGTTTCGGAAAATAGCTTCGAATTGACGCGCAACAGAACCGGTTGGGACAACCGCATTAACAATAGTTGGAACAATATCCGCTTCCTGGAATTGAGTGAAGGCCCAGCCGATCAGGTCATGAGCGGCGCCGCCGTTCCAATCAAGGCCCTGATTGAACTGGGTGGCCTCGACCCTTCCGATGTTCGCGTAGAGGCGGTAGTTGGCCAGATCGGCGGCAACGGCCAACTACAGGAAACATTTACCCTACCCCTCAAAGCCGGGGGAACGCGCGGCTCTGCGGTCCTTTTTGCCAACGAATTTGCCGTCCAGCAGACCGGCCGCCTTGGATATTCGGTTCGGATCAGCCCGAATCACTTTGATAACCCGCTCACGAGACCCTGTAACGCTCTCTTGAAGTGGGTCTCCGATTGATTGAATTTAACCTTAAGCGGCTCGTGGAATAGTACCATCGGGCCATTTGAGACTAGAGAAAATCAAAAGAAAAGCAAAAATTTGTCGAATCCCACTGGTAAGCCAAATCGATCCGTGGTACATACAAGGTAGGTGCATGCGGGGTGCACTACAACCTTCCGATACCCCGTCGCCTTGTCCGAGCATTTTTAGCTTCAACCTCCGTGTTGGTTAAAAGCTCTAGCTTTGCACCTATGTAACTTTCCCTGTCCGCAATAGAAAATCGCTTTGAAAAACTTTCCAAATTGCCGGACCGGATTCCCTAAGGAGTCGATCAACGCAGATGGACGGAGATCGCAAATACCGCCAAAACGGTTATCAGCAAGATTCAGAACGAGGCAGAAACGGTTCCTTCCAGGGTGACCGGTCTAAGCCGCAAGGCCCCAAGCCGCCTCTAGACATCACTGGGCCAAAACTTCCCAGGCTCGTACAGAACGTCGTCGCCTCTCGCTGCTTTAGCTGCGCGGTGGCACTGGCGTCCGATACGGACTTTCGCGGAAATTGTCCCAAATGCGGAGCGCCCTTGCACTGCTGCAAGCAATGCGTGCATTTCGATTCTTCTACCCGGTTTCAATGCCACAAGCCTATCCCCGCGCGCATCCCGGTGAAAGATCAGGCCAATGCCTGCGAATTTTTTTCGCCCATGGTGACCGTCGCCCGCGACGCTGCGGCGCCTCCGGCCTCCTCGAATCGAGTGGTGGATAACACGCCCGTGCCGCGTAGCGCCAGCGATGCCCGCGCTGCTTTTGATAGTTTATTCAAGAAGTAGCCGCCACGCGCAATGAGCTCTACCAGGATTAAGAAGAAGTCTGCCCAATCGACCCCCGCTTCCATGATGCCCCGCCAGGGCGCAATTCCCTGTCTCGTGCTGATTGTAATCGGAATCGTCGTTATATCTCTGATTGTGTTCTTTTCATTGCGGTCGGCGGGATAGTTTTTGAGTGGTGATCGAAGAGGGCGTTTATGATTTGCGGAAGCCACACAGAGCCCCCGCTCTCGGCATATCGGCCTGCTTCATGGGGTCAGGCAAGGAAATATTCATGGTTTGCATAGCGAGCTCTTCTTAAATCTAGCGCACACGCGGCGCCGGCAAGGTGCTAATCATCGGCACCAGTATTCAGAACGAGCGCAAAATCGGCTTAAGCCAAAAAATCGCCTACCCTTGGCGCATACAGGTCTGCTACCCATTCTGTTTCTATGATTCCTCTTCCTTTACCATAGTCTTTTCATGCGCAAAGACGGCCGCCAACCCAACCAACTCCGCCCCACCAAAATCACCCCGGACTATCTGATGACCGCCGAAGGCTCCGTATTGATCGAAGTCGGCCATACGCGCGTGCTTTGCGCGGCTACCGTGGAAGACTCGATCCCTGCCTTTCTTCGCGGCACCGGCAAAGGCTGGGTCACCGCGGAATACTCAATGTTGCCGCGCGCCACTTCCACCCGCACACCCCGCGAATTGACAAAAGGGCGACCCTCCGGACGCACCCACGAAATCCAACGCCTCATCGGCCGTTCACTGCGCTCCGTGGTAGATCTTGCGGCTCTCGGGGAATGCAGCATTGTTATCGACTGTGATGTTTTGCAGGCTGACGGCGGCACGCGCACTGCGGCTATCACTGGTGCCTATGTCGCTTTGGCGATTGCGATTCAAACTCTCGTCAAGTTCAAAGCCCTGGCCAAGTCTCCGCTAGTTGACTCCGTAGCCGCTACCAGCGTCGGATTAGTGGGCGGCGCTGCCATACTCGACTTAGCCTACGAAGAAGATTCCCGCGCAGACGTCGACATGAACGTTGTGATGACCGGTTCCGATAAGTTCGTCGAAGTGCAAGCTACCGCCGAGCACACGCCGTTTACCGATCAGCAGATGGCGGAGATGATTTCGCTCGCGCGCACAGGCATGGCCGAGTTGCGCGCGATTCAACAACAGGCGCTCGCCGCCCGCCCGTCCTGAGTTGCCCATGTCTTTTCTTTACGCTTGTTCCAGCAATCCCGGCAAACTGCGGGAGTTCACTTTCACGGCGCAACACTCGCTTGCCGGAAGCTATGAGATCCGGCCTTTGCCTCGCTTAGCCGAAATCACTCCACCGGTGGAAGACGGTATCACGTATCAGGAAAACGCGGCGCTCAAAGCGCTCTACTATTCCAGGTTCACAAACGAACTTGTCTTCGCTGACGATTCCGGCCTCGAAGTGGATGCCCTCAATGGCGCACCTGGCATTCATTCCGCGCGATTCGCGGGCCCGCAGGCCACCGGCGCTCAAAATAACGCTCTGCTCCTTTCCAAACTCGCGGAAACCTCGCAACGCCGCGCCCGCTTCGTTACCGCCATATCGCTAGCCAGCAAGGGCGCGGTGTTGCAGACCACTGCCGGCACGGCTGACGGAGAAATCCTAACCACGCCGCGCGGCTCCCTGGGCTTCGGCTACGATGCGTTGTTCCTCTTTCCTCCCTTGGGCAGAACGTTTGCCGAACTCAATGATGCGGAAAAATTCAGCGTGAGCGCCCGCGGCGAGGCGTTTCGCCGGCTGCTCGATTGGCTGTCCCAATCGCCTCTCCACTAACTCATCTGATCGCCTCAGTCCATCTAGCCGAGCCGTGAGTGTAACGAGCGATTCACTGCCCCGCGACTTGGCGAGTTTCCATCTCCCGCAACCATTCCCCAGGAGATGGTCAGGCGCTGGCCTGTGACTTCCCGTATCCCGAAACTCGACCAAGCAGAGGTGGGGACTGCCACAGCGCCCGGAATCAGTCCGATACGAAGCCGTATGCCCAAGCATCGTGCTGGCTGTCCCCATTTTTTGCGTTGCTCACCGCCTCATCGCGCCATCGCCGAAACGCCTGTACATGCACGGCGGTGGTACACTCGGTCTCAGAAAGATTTTCGCTCCGGGACTGTTTGGCCCAATTCGCGCCAGACCATTTGGTCCCTTTGAGCTGCGTTCACGTCAACAACACTTTGGGTTCATTAAAATAAGACTCCTCGGCATTTGCTCTCTTTTTTCGAGAAGTGGTTTGCGGAGTCTGTAATCTACTCCACCGGGCGCAGATTTATGAAATAATGTACGAAACTTGGTTAGCCAAATTTAACAAGGAGATTTTATGCCAGCAGTTCTGAAAGCACATCAAGAAGTAGAGTTCATCCGCCGAGGTTTTACGCGCAGGAATTTTGGCCGGATTGCCAGCCTGATGACGGCCGGGGCCGCCCTGCCTTTCTATAATGAGCCGGCACTGGCTCAGTTGTCGCGAGTGCGCAATATTCCCGCGGACGCGGTCATCATTAACGCCAACGAAAACCCGTTGGGGCCATGTCCCGAGGCCGCCGATGCGATCCACAGCGTGGTGCAAAAAGGCGGCCGTTACATGTATGACCTAACCGATGCCCTGATCGCGACTCTGGCGGAGCAGGAAGGCGTCAAGAACAGTTATGTGGACGCGTATGCGGGATCAAGCGCGCCGCTGCATCAAGCCGTGCTTGCCTACTGTTCGAAAGATCGCGCCTTCGTGGCAGCCGATCCCGGATACGAAGCGGGCGGACGCGCCGCAAAGTTCATTGGTGCGCCAGCGGTGCTCGTGCCATTGCGCAAAGGCACTTGGGATCACGATGTGAAAGCGATGGTCGCGGCGGCGCCGAATGGCGGTCTTTTTTACGTCTGCAATCCCAACAATCCAACCGGTACACTAACCAGCAAGGCCGATATCGAATGGCTCGTGGCGAACAAACCCGCGGGGTCGATCGTATTGGTGGACGAAGCCTATACTCACATTTCTCCGAATGCGGTGAAGTGCTCCGATCTGGTGGCTCAGGATAAGGATGTGCTGGTATTGCGCACATTCTCGAAGCTGTACGGCATGGCTGGCTTGCGCGCGGGGGCGGCGATTGCCCGTCCTGACATTTTGGAAAAGATCAAGCCGTTTAGCGCGGGCATGATGCCCGTAACCGGCATGGTTGGCGCAACCACCAGCTTGAAAGTGAAGACTCTGGTCGAGTATCGCCGCAAAATTATGGGTGACGTACGGACCGACACTTTCGACTTTTTGACGAAGAAAAACGTCGAATTCATTCCGTCGGAGAGCAACTGCTTCATGCTGAATGCCAAGCGTCCAGGCGATGAATTCACCGTGGCGATGCGCAAGGAGAAGGTTTATATCGGTCGTACGTGGAAGGTTTGGCCCACCTGGGTTCG
>PMSX01000057.1 GCA_003167495.1 Bryobacterales bacterium
GAACAAGCCCTCGAAATCACCGCGGCTCTCATCGCTTCCGGTTCCATTGACGTGCTCGTGGTGGATTCCGTCGCCGCACTCGTGCCGAAAGCCGAGCTCGATGGCGAAATGGGTGATTCTCACATGGGTGTGCAAGCGCGCCTTATGTCGCAGGCCATGCGCAAACTCACCGGTACCGTTTCAAAATCCAATACCTGCCTGATCTNNATGTTCGGCAATCCCGAAACCACCACGGGCGGCCGCGCGCTCAAGTTCTATTCGTCTATCCGCCTCGATATCCGCCGCATCGCCGCTATCAAAGACGGAGAAACCGTTACCGGCAACCGCACCAAAATCAAGGTTGTGAAAAATAAAGTCGCTCCGCCCTTCCGCGAAGCCGAATTCGACATCATTTACGGTGAAGGCGTTTCGCGCGAAGGCGACCTGCTCGATCTGGGCGCAGCGCACAACGTCATCGAAAAGAGCGGATCGTGGTTCAGCTACAAAGGCGAACGCATCGGCCAAGGCCGCGAAACGGCCCGCCAGTTTCTCAAAGACAATCCAGACATCCGCGCCAAGATCGACAACGAACTGCGCAAGACTCTGGGCCTGACCAGGACCGCCGCGGACGCCGAAAGCCCCACTCCTCCGCCCACTCCCATCGATACCGTCGTACCCAAAACCGCCTCTCGCGGGCGCTAGCAAAAAACGCTACACACTCAAGAACCATCACCGTAGACCGTACGGCCTGATCTGCCCGCTACAGTACCTGAGAGAGCCGTCTTTTCTCCAGGAACAATAACGCCATCCGATAAGCGCTTAGAGGACACGACGAAAAACAGAAAACGCATCACCTTAATTCAAGCGTATATAGATTAAGCACTGAATGCGGCCGACTTCTTAAACGCGCAATCGCCTTCAAGCATGGTCTCTCCGATCCTAGCTACGCTCCGCTTTCTTGCGAACCCTCGTTGGGAGGAGTTTGTTTTGCCGTTGGCGTGTATGCTTTTCTTGATCGTCCTTTTCTGGTATTTGACGGTGCGCATTTGCCTCGACTTCACAAGCCGGGTCTGGCGCGAAAAACTTGCCGCTGAACGGGCACTTCGCCAATCGACGGAGAAGGCGAATCAGGCAAAGACGGAATTTCTGGCGAACATGAGCCACGAAATCCGCGCTCCCCTGAACGCGATCAGTCACTTTACTCAACTCGCGCCCAGGACACCGCTCGGCAACGATCTTCAGCGGCATCTCGGCACAGTTTGCACATCCGCCCAGTGGTTGATTCACATTTTTAACGATTTGCTGGAATTCTCTCGTAGCGAGGCTGGTATCCTGCGCCTCAAGAACGAAGTGTTCTCAGTAAGAGAATGCGTCACTGCCGCGCTCCAGATGATTCGGCCGCAAGCAGAGGCCCGCGGCCTCCTTCTGCGCTCCACAGTTGACGCGGACATCCCCACTCAATTAAGAGGGGATTTTACCCGCCTTCTTCAAGTGATTTTTAACCTCGCTGAAAATGCCGTTGGTTGCACTACGGCGGGAGGCGTAATGGTTACTGTTGAACCTGGCGCCCGCGTCGGCGGCGATATCACCCTTCGCTTCTCCGTCACGGACACGGGTGTTGGTATTCCAGATGAGCAACTGAAAAATTTCTTCAAACCGCTTACTCATCCCAGCGCTTCGTATCAATCAGGCGACGATACGAAGAGATGGATGACTTCCGCCTTCGGTTTGGCCATCTGCGAAAAGATCGTGAGCATGATGGGTGGCTCCATGGAGGCACAAAGTCATATTGGTGCGGGCACCACCGTTCGGTTTACGGCTCAGTTCCAGATGCTCCCCGCATTCAAAGTCGCCCAGCCGGTCCAAAGCGCGCCGGAACATGCAGCTTGCAGTGCCGCTCGTTCACTCACGGTTCTGCTCGCCGACGAGAACGCGATTAGCCGCCGGTTGGCCAAGGTTCTAATGGAAGCGGCTGGGCACACTGTTCATGAAGCTTCCAGCGGCTCCGAAGTTTTCACGTTGTTCTCGCACGGACCCTTCGATCTGGTGCTGCTCGATTTGGAGATGGCGGCGCCTTCCGACGGCGTCGAAGTTACGCGCGCCATCCGTGCCGGCGAAACGCTTGATTCCCGCACGCCAATCTACGCGCTGATTTGTTCCGCCGCAACAGCCGATCGCGAAGCGTGCCGTTCGGCCGGCATCGATGGCTTCTTGAGCAAGCCGGTTGAGATTGACGCCGTCCTCAACATTGTGGCCGCCATCGCGTCGCGCCCGTTGCCGCCGAGGGGTGGTGCTTACTCGCGCAATTCCACAATCGTCGCTCCGGCGCCACCTTCGGCCTGAGTGGCCGCATAGTGCCGGCTGACATGCGGGTTGGACGCGAGAAACTCGGCTACGGCGCGTTTCAAAACTCCCATGCCGTGACCGTGAATAATGCGGACGCGGTTGATGGACGCCAACGCCGCCGAATCGATAAACTTATCGACCTGCTCGAGCGCCTCTTCCGCGCGCTGGCCGATCACGTTGATTTCGCGATAGGTCACATCCCAACGCGGACCCGCATCCAGATTCACGTTCTTTGGGAGCTTGGTTTGTACGGCATCCGCGGAAACTACTTCGACCACGTCCTCTCGCGGGATCTGCATCTTCATGAATCCCGCGTCCACCTCCAGATTGCCGTTCTTAAGAATGCGTCGCACGGTGGCTATCTCACGCACATCTTTCAGCCGCACTTTCGCGCCTTCGACAATGGGCAAACGTACGGGCGCGGCTTGCGCGGTTTCCGGCGGAGGCGCCATTGCTTCGGACGCTTCTTCGCGGAATTCGCGTTTGGTCTTAGAGATGAGCCGCTGCGCCTGATCGGCCGCCTTGCGCTGATCGGCGGTTTCATTGAGCCGGTCCATCATGGCTTGGGCGCGTGCTTCGAAATCGGCGACTAACGCCTCCGATTTTTTCTCCCATTCGCGCTGGCGCTTCTGTTCGCGTTGCAGAGCTTCTTTTTCGAGATCGGCCTGACGCCGGTTGGCTTGGTGAACGGCTTCGGTCAATTCGGATTCGCGCTGAGCATTGGCATCCACCTGACGCTGCAGTTCGCGCAGCAAGTCTTGGAAATCTGCCTGCATGCGAGGTAGCACTGCGCGCGCATGAGCCAGCAGTGGTTCGGGCAATTGCAAGCGGGTTGCAATGTCAAGACCGGCCGACTTTCCCGGTGCGCCTAAACGCAACTGATATGTCGGCTGCAAGGTGGCTTCATCGAAGCCCATGGACGCGTTCAAAACGCCAGCGGTCCGCGCGCCGTAGAGCTTCAAAGGCAACAGGTGAGTTGACGCCAAACAGAAAGCCCCCGATTTGCGAAATTCGTCGAGTATGGCAACGCCTAAAGCGCCGCCTTCTTCCGGGTCTGTCGCGCGCCCGAGCTCGTCGAGCAACACCAAGGAATTGGGCGTCACGTTCTCCAACATGCTCTTCACATGCAACAAATGGCCGGAGAAGCTGCTGAGACTTTCGGCGATGGATTGCTGATCGCCAATATCGGCGAGCACATCGTCGAGCAACGGAAACTCGGCTTCGGCGCATGGAACCGGAATGCCTGCATGCGCCATCAGAGCGAGCAATCCCGTTGTCTTCATCGTTACCGTTTTGCCGCCGGTGTTGGGGCCGCTAATCAAGAGACAGCGCTTCGCTTCGTCGAGATCAAACGAAATGGGCACAATCGGCTTGCTCTGTTTGCGCAGAATCGCTTCGAGCAGCGGATGGCGCGCGTCACGCAGAATGAGACGGCGTTCGGGGGAGCTGAAGCGCGGAATGACGGCGTCATAATCGCGCGCAAAGCCGGCCTTGGCGAAGATCAAGTCGAATTCAGCCAGCGCTTCGGCCGTGGCGCTGATGTCCTCTACATGCTCGCGCAGCGCGTTGCTAATCTCCGCCAGAATGCGTTCAATCTCGCGGAGCTCATCTTCGCGCAGACGAACTAACTGGTTGTTCAGACCGATGGTTTCGAGCGGCTCGAGGAACAGGGTGCGACCAGTGCCACTGGAACCATGGATAACGCCGTCGACGCGGCCTTTGTGCCCCGCAACGATGGGGACGACAAAGCGATCTTCACGAATGGTAACGAAATCCTCTTGCAACGTACCATCGCTGCGATGGGCGCGCATGAAGCGTTCGAGCGATTCCTGAATGCTCTTTTGCTGCTTATCGATATCGCGGCGAATACGGCCCAAGGCGACGCTGGCTCCGTCGGCCAAACTGCCATCGGGAAGAAAAGCGCGGGCGTAACGCTTGGCAAGATCGCGAAGGTCGGCCAGGTTGTGAGCGCGCCGCGCCAGCCGGGGAAAGCGCGCAGCCACGTTGAGCAGCGCGCCACGGAACTCGCCGGCGAGCGCAAAATTGTGGAACAAATCGAGAATCTCACGTCCCTCGAGCGACGCGCCTTCCACTTGCAGGATGCGGATTGGCGCTTCCACATCGCGCAGTTGATCGAAACGCAGGCGCAACACCGAGCCGGATTTGGCTTCCTGCGAGCCATGCAGTTCCCGCAAATAAGCAATAGCTTCACCGCTGTCGGCGAGCGCGGATTCCAGAGCAGTGCGGTCGGAATGCGGGGTTAATTCCAGAACCAGCGTTCGTCCGGCATTCGAACCGGCGTAGTGCGCCATCAATTCCTGAAGTTCGGCGAATTGTAGAAGTTCGATACTGCTAAAAGACATGGCTTAAGGACGCGTGATCTGCGGCAGTGTGTGGCGGCACCCACGGCAGGCTTCAATCACTTCGCGAGTACCAGCGGTCATGGGTAAAGCAGCGAGAGCCGAAAGATCAAACCACTCAGCGCGGCGTGAGTCGTCGCCAGCACGCAAGTCACCGCTCAGCACCTTGCAATAGAAGTCTACCAAGACATAGTGATATTCGGGACGGCCGGCGGCGTCCGGCATGATGCGTTCAAACACGGTGGCGATGGATTCCGCACTCACGCGCAAGCCTGTTTCCTCGAACACTTCGCGCGCCACGGCGTCTTCCAGTCGTTCGCCGGTTTCCACTAAGCCGCCCGGCAGAGACCAGCAGCCTTCAAGCGGCGGCTTGCCGCGTTCCACTAGCAGGATCTGATCGTCGACGAATACAATTCCGCCGACGCCTAATAAAGGGTAGGCGGGGAAACGGCGGCTGTCGTTGGCAGGTTGGATTTCAGGCAATGGCTGCCAGCACTTCTTCTGCGTGACCTTCTACCTTAACCTTGGGGAAAATCTTTTTGATTTTGCCTTTTGGGTCAATCACAAAAGTAGTGCGCTCGATGCCCAAGTATTTCTTGCCATACATGCTCTTTTCCTTCCAGACGCCGTAGTCCTCGGAGGTTTTGTGGTCGACGTCGGCCAGCAGGACAAAGGGCAAATCGAACTTCTCCTTGAATTTGGCTTGGGCTTTGGTGGGGTCGGGCGAAACGCCGACGATGACGGTATTGGCCTTGGTGAATTTCTTGGAGGAATCGCGGAATTCACAGGATTCTTTGGTACAGCCTGGAGTATCGGCCTTGGGATAGAAGTAAAGTACTACATTCTTGCCCTTAAGGGAAGAAAGGGTGAATGACTCGCCGGAATCGGTATCGAGAGAGATGGCGGGAGCGGAATCGCCTTCTTTAAGTGATGGCATGGAAAGGAGATGAGGGTAAGAGCGCGGTAGACTCAAAAATTTGTGATAAGATTACTTGACAATTGTACACGCAGGTTTTATGCTTGTGTTGTATCCAAGCATTGGATAGGAGAACACTAAGATGCCAATCATTAAATATAGCCCGTTTAGCGGCGAACTGGAAGACTTCCCGACAGGTCTTCGCCTGTTTCAAGATTCGATTTCGCGCCTCTTCAGCGAGCCGGCATCTCGGCCGTGGTCACCCGCTGTGGACATCTACGAGACCGAGAATGAACTGGTTTTGAAGGCGGATGTCCCTGATGTGGACGCGAAAAATGTAGCCATTCAGATTGAGAACGGCACGCTGACCCTGAAGGGCGAGCGGAAGTTCGAGCAGGAGAAGAACGGCAAAGGCTTCCACCGCATTGAGCGTTCGTATGGTTCCTTTGTGCGGGCTTTCAGTCTGCCGGAGACGGTGGATGCGGAAAAAGTGAAGGCCGACTACAAAAACGGCGTGTTGACGGTGACGATTGCCAAGAAAGAAGTGGCGAAACCGCGCACGATCAACGTTGAAGTGAACAACAACTAAGCTGACGACTTAAAAGACAGTTTCCTCCGTTTGGGCGGTGCGGGCGCAAGTCCGCACCATTTTTTTGGCGCTCTGATCAAAGAGCGCGGGGATAGAACGCTCGGCAGAGCCGGCGGAATCTAGGCTAGTGCTTAATTGCGAAATTGGAGTATCGTTGCCGCTCCCTGAAAATCGCTGCATGTCGGCATTGGGTACCGCCGCGGCTCGGCTCGAGGCTTGACGGCGTAACCAGGGCATTTTCATCATCATTGGTGGGCCGCGGGGCTAGTTTTGGGGGACACAGAGAAATCCATCCCCTTTGCTCGTGCCAATGAAGGCATGTGGACAGTGGTGCCTTACTAGTTCCCAGCAGCTTGGGACTGCACTCTAATATTTTGGTTGCGCCGAAAGCGATTGTCTGGATCGTAGGCAGCTTTGACAACGGAGAGCTTGGCGTAATTCGGGCCATAAGCCTCCGGAACTCTGGCGGCGTCATCCTGATCCAAGCTGTTGACGTACACCGAACCAGCCGACCACGGCCGCATGGCGGAGTAGAACCGTCGCGTCCAGTCAATGTGACGGGCGTCTTCTGCCGCATTGTTCCAAACACTGATCAGAACCAGATCGAAGGGATCGCTCCGGGTTGGAAACGCAGTGGCGTCGAGCTTTACGCGAGATACAGCTCCGTGTGAGTGTTCCAGGACGGCGAGTGAGCGCGGAGAGGTGCACGATTCGGCGAACTCGACGAACGTGTCGACGGCCGCATCCGGCAGATCGCGGAGAAAGCTGCTCTTCCAGTAGCTGCGGAGGCCGAACGGAGCGACTCCGTCGAGCATCTGCTGCATGGCCGGATAAGGCATGGGGCTGATCAAATCGGCGATCGGGGAGCCGAACTTGCGAAGAGGATCGAGCAGGCGCTCCCCCTCGGCAGGATTGTCTCCGCACCAAGCGGGTATGAGCGCAACGACCGGATGGCCATCGGGAGTTGATAGCGCAGCTGCATAGACGGTGAGTTCATCCGGCAGCCCCGACATTACGAAATCACGATAAAACTTGAGCACCTCACGGGCATGGGCAAGCGGGTGCAGAACCATACCTGAGATGACCGTAGTGATTGGGTACATGCGGTAGGTCACCGAGGTGACGACGCCGAAGTTCCCACCACCTCCCTTTAAAGCCCAAAAGAGGTCGGCGTGTTCGTCGGGACTAGCGCGGATCAACTCACCACTGGCGACGACGATGTCGTAGGAGAGGGTATTGTCACACACCAAGCCACACTGTCCCATAAGCCAACCCACGCCACCGCCGAGTGTAAGTCCGGCGATACCTGTCGTTGAGATCAGGCCGCCTGTTGTCGCTAGGCCGTATAGATGGGTCTCGCGATCGAATTCGCCCCAGGTTAGACCCATTTGTGCGATGGCTGTGCGACTGATTGGATCGACATAGATGCCTTTCATTTCTGAGAGGTCTATTACGAGGCCGTCATCGACGATCGCGAGACCGGCAGCATTGTGTCCGCCACCGCGGATGGCTGGATAGATACCGTGATCGACGGCAAACCGGACGGCAGCCCTAACGTCCGCGGGCCCACTGCAGCGCGCAATGGCGGCCGGTCTGCGATCAATCATGGCGTTCCAAATTGTGCGGGAAGCCTCATACTCCGTGGAACCGGGAGTAATGATCTCTCCACGAAACTGCGCCGCTAGGGCTCTGGTGTCCATATCACCTCTTTGCTTTTCGCCCATTTTTCCATACGCGCGAGAGTTCCGCGCGCCGGACCTCGAAGCAAACGACGCTACGGTCCTGGCGCAACACTTTTCCTGTCCATTGCCTCGATTGTTTCTGCGTGCGAGCGATCAAGAGCTCTTGTTGGCGGCTTTGGACAACCCTACCGATGAATTCCTGACCCGGGAATTGTGCCTGACGAAGGAAGCCATCAAAAGACGGTGGAGTGTCCTGTTTGAACGGATTGACAGGGCGATGCCGGAGCTCTTCGAATCGATTCAAACTTTCGAGCGAAGAGTCAGAGGGCCACAGAAGCGGCATGTAGTGTTGGCGTATGTGAGAAAACATCCTGAAGAGCTTCGACCTTTTGCCCGCGCGATGGCCGCGAATGTCCGTTAGGCCCCCTCTTTCTTGTTGGCTTTCCAGCCGATCATTAAAATTGGGATCAGCCACAATGAAATGAATGAAGTGGTTCCGACGAGCGTTGTCTCTGCTCGTGTACCTTTCCGCCGCCGGCTCTGTGCACGGGTATTCTGTTCTTTCGCACGAGGCGCTGGTAGACGCCATGTGGGATGTGCAGTTGCGCCCGCTTCTGCTGGAGCGTTATCCTGCCGCCACACCGGACGACTTGAAGCGCGCGCACGGTTATGCCTATGGCGGGGCGATTGTGCAGGACCTTGGCTATTATCCGGAGGGCAGCGCTGAATTCAGCGACCTGGCCCACTACGTCCGAACGGGCGATTTCATCCTTGCACTGCTGGGCGATGCACATGATCTGAACGAATTGGCCTTCGCCCTGGGTGCTCTTTCGCATTACGTGGGGGACGTGGAGGGGCATAGTGAGGGAACCAACGTTGGGGAACCGATCCTGTACCCCAAGCTTGCCAAGAAATTCGGCAAAGTGATCACGTATGAGGACAATCCCGCTGCCCACCTTAAGACCGAATTCGGTTTCGACGTATTGGAAGTCGCCCGCGGCAACTTCGCGCCCCAGGCGTATCACGATTTCATCGGCTTTTTTGTAGCAAAGGATCTGGTTGGGCGCGCGTTTCACGATACCTATGGATTGGAGCTCACCGATCTATTCTTCAACTTTGACCTGGCGGTTGCAGGCTATCGCAGCGTCGCGAGCAAAACGATTCCACTGGCCACACGCGTGGCCTGGGCGCAGAAGAAGAAGGAGATCGCGCGCGCGCAGCCAGGCATGACGCACCGCCGCTTTATTTACGTCATGAAACGCTCCAGCTATGAGCGCGAATGGGGCAAACGGCTGCAGGAGCCGAACTGGTTTGAAAAGTTCCTGGCCTTGCTGCTGAAGGTGATTCCGCCGATTGGGCCCCTGCGAACACTGCAATTGAAAATTCCAACGCCTCCGGTGGAACAACTCTTTATGGCCAGCTTCAATAGCGCCGTCAATCAATATGCCGGAGCACTCGAAGCCGCCAGCAAGAAGAATCTCGCCCTGACTGACACGAACTACGATACGGGTGCCGTAACGCCGGCGGGGACATATTGGCTGAATGACGATACGCACGCGTTTTGGCTGCACAAATTGGCTGAAAAGAAGTTCGCCAGCGCGACGCCAGAGATTCGACAGGAGTTGCTCAATTTTTACCGCGACCCCGATGCGCTAAACCACACCAAGCAGAAGCCGGAGGAATGGCAACAGACGCTGAATGAACTGGCGGCGTTGAAGAAATAGCGATCCGAAATCAGGACAGTGGACCCAGCCTAGCTCGCCGACGCTTCCCGCTCAGTTTCAAATCTTGTCGCGAAGTCGAAAGGCGGCTGGCATGCGTTCTCTTTTTCCTGGTCTCATTTGTCACGTTATTCTGCCGATGCGTAAAGCATGGCTGAATTGTTTTCAACTGGCCCGTGCAAATATGTGACGGTCAAGGGTAACTTTCGCTTGATTCGGACTGGCGGTGGCTCGAAGAAGCACCGAGTGCCGGGTGCCCAAAAAGTCTGGGGTATGACGACAATCTTGTTCTCCATAGACAGCGCCCGGCGCGTCGAGGAACTGATTCGTTCGGCACAAGCGGAAATGCGCTTGCGCGAAGAAGATTGATCTCCCGAGCCGCGGACCGCAGGCGGTAACATAAAAGAGTAATCCACCCGGATCGTTATGATCGGTGCGAGCGTCTGCCTTTCGGTTAAGCACTAGAGCCGTGGCACGCTCAGGATTCGAACCTTTCAGCGTTCCGCTGCCGAACTCTCAAGATACAGCTCAATATTTGCCGGAGATTGCCAATGCCTGCACAAAGCACCACCTCCCCCACTCAGCCTGGTGGGTCCGAAATTGTTCTTTATGAGCATCCCCCCAAAGTCATGATCGTCGAAGACGAAACGATCATTGCTTTAGACATCGAAAGGCAATTAATCCAAGCAGGGTTTGCCGTTTCGGGGAAGGCTAAGACGGCATCGGAAGCGTTTCGGCAGATCGAGCGGGAAAGCCCGGACATTGTCCTTATGGATATCCACCTCAAGGGCGAAATGGACGGCGTGCAAGCGGCTTCTATCGTTCGGAGGCGGTATGCACTGCCAGTGATTTACCTGACGGCGCATTCCGACAACGCAACATTGGCCCGCGCGCGAGCCACGGAACCCTCTGGTTTTATCTTGAAGCCGCTGACAAACAGCGAAATTATCAAGGCCACCATTACGATGGCCGTTTATAAGCACCAAGCGGAGCAGGAGATCGAAAATAATCGCAGGCTGCTGTCCACGGTTTTGCACGGCCTGCCTGATGCCGTGCTGGTTGCACACCCATTGGGAGAAGTTTTGTTTTTGAATCGCTCCGCCGAACAGATCACCGGATGGAGCCTTTCCGAGGCGGCCAGCAAAAGCGTTTTTGAAATTGCCCCCATATACGACAATGAAAACCGTGAGATTTTGCCGGGTCTATTGAAGAGCGTTGTTGCCCAAAAAGCGCCCGTTCGGATTTGCCGCGATAGCACCATTCTTAGGAAAGACGGAAAACGCATTCACGTGTCCGGGCAGCTTTCTGTCCTCTCGGTTGACGACCGGGTGGCGGGCGTATTTATAGTGTTCGAGGACAACACTACCCAAAAAAACGAAACCTTGCGGCTTGGTCAGGAGCGGCAGATGTTCGTAGCTGGAGAACTTGCGCAGGGTGTAGCGCGCGAGTTCTTCGGTTTGTTCGGCATGATTGATGACGCCGCGGACGGTTTGTCGAAAGGCGGCGGCGAAGGAGATCTCGAGCTGATCCGAAAAGCCAGCCGGGCCGGCGCCGGCATATCCACTCAGTTGCTGGAACTGAGCGAGGGCTTTGGGACGGCGCACGTAGTTAACGTCAAGCAATGCCTGGTCTCTTCGCAATTGTTATTGAAAAGGCTGTGCGGGAACGACGTGAAGCTGGAGATTTCAGCGCTGCCGGATGTGGGTTACGTCCTGGCTACCGGCAACCACTTCGAGCAAATGTTAGTGAGCCTGGTATTGGAAGGCCGCCAGCGTCTGGGAGGTCCAGGCAGCCTGATCATTGGGGCGAGCATCCACAAAGAGCCAGACCCGGCATGGCGATTCGCCTCTTACGTTCGAGTTTTTATCCGCGCCGAAAGAGAGAATGCGCAGGGAACGGCATGCGAAGAGCCATTCACGCTTGGCGTTGAGTTGCCGGAATTAGGATTGGCCATTGTGCGCGCAATCGCGACCTCGGCGGAAGGGTTCACGCGCGTGACCGAACCGGACGACTCGATTTTTGTTGTCGAAGTCTTTCTTCCCCGCCAGGAATCGCGGATTGTGGCAACTGCCGCGACCAACGAATACTCGCAAGTCATTATGGGTGTGGGATTAGACCCCGGTGTGAGCGAGCCGTTGAAGAATGCGCTGGGAGAGGATGTCTTACTTCTCGAAGCAGCCGGTCCAGACGAGGCGGCCTGGATTTCGGAATTGTACGAAGGCGATATCGATTTGGTCATCTTGAATGAGAGCAGCCCTCCGGCGGAAGCTGAAACTCGCGCACGCGATCGGATACGCACGCGTCGGCCCGCCGCCTTTTTTCTTCAGCTCTCCACACCCGATGACGTTTCAGAGACCGAATCACTTGAATTAGCCCGGCGCGTTAAGGACTCCCTTGGGCGAAAAACGCAAGCCAGCAGCGAGGCGGCTGGTTGAAGACGCCTTAACGCTATTCGGCACGCAGCGTAGTAGCCGGGTGGATTCGCACAGCACGGATCGTCGCCGGAAGATCGATTCTGGCAGCTGTCTAGTCAGTGCCGCAAAGGTAGTTGGGAAAGCCTATGTTGACACGGCAAGTTTTGTGAGTGGCGCTGCTGTTTGGTCCACCGATCCCGGCAGCACGCAGCGTTTCGGGGAGTTCGCGCCTTCCCAAAGCTGCGTGGACGTTCGAATGCCGCCCTTGGTTTGGGAGAAGGCTAAGGTCCCGCGCCAGCACCCGTATCCCATGTACTGCCGGCTTGAATTTCGAACTGGGAGCGGCGACCGTCTTTTGATTGGCGAATCATGCGAGTTCCAAGTAGGCGCAGACAATATTCGGGTTGAGAGCCGCGACAAATATGCATTTCCTGGGATAGTGGCCGTCTCGACAAAGTGGACGACGACACCTGGGCGAATTCGAGACCGCTTTCTGCCGAGCCTTACGAATCTTTCGAGCCGCTGGGCACGGTTGAGGGAGACCTAGCGTTGATTTCGCGCTTCAAGCGGCTTCCGACGACCGGTGAAAATGCGCGGGCAGATTTCAAGCTCTCACCGGGGAGGCGCTTTCTGGCCGTCTCTTTCTGGCCGTCTATAGTTGGGACGGTACGGTTTACGTTCCTGAGGTTTTGATGCTGCAGAGGCCAAAATTACGGGGGACCTTCGATCTCGATATCTTTGGCGTCGCTTCCGAGCGGCGGCTGATCGCCATCAAGGGGCGGTTCAAAGGTGTCTACTCGCATTCATTCTATGGGGACAGTGAGTGGGTGGAAGACAAATACTACATACTGCCGCTCGTCGATGATTGGCCGATCAACCGATTCGCGCTCTGCGACATGCAGAGCTTTTCGTACGGCGCGGAGCCGCGATGAGGGGACTTACTCTTCTTCTTGATTCGTTTTTCTTCGTCTGTATCACATTAATCAAATGCGCATAAGATTTGCTTTCCTCTTTTTTGTTGTTTTACGAATTGCGACGTCACAGGTTGGCCCGTTCGGAGGGACAACACTGAATTTGACGACCGCCAATACACAGCTAGCGGCGGTCCCTGCGGGCGTATCGTCTACTCTGGTGGGCATTGTGGTGGACGCAAGGGCTGCAGGAGAAGATGTTATCGATGTCAACCTCGGCGATGTTTCGGTCGTAATTTCGCTGATCGCGCCGAATGGCACGCAAACCACTGCTGGCAACCCCGCGAGTCTTGGCTTTACCGTTTCGACAAGCAGGGTGGATAGAGCGGGCGGAGGCGGCTGGTTGAATCTGACGCTTGACGCTATTCGGCGCGTAGCGTCGTAGCCCGGGTCGATTCGCACAGCGCGGACCACTGCTGGGAGCGCGTCGGATAACGCTTTAGCGACTCGAATACCCAAATAGGCGGCACGGCAAAATGCCTCGCATGCCATGGAAAGAGAGTCGAATCATGGACGAACGAATTAAATTCATCGCCGATGTCTTGAGAGGCGATTAGAATATGACCGAACTTTTGGGGAACACCAAAAGTATCACTTTGTCATCGATAACGATTCTTGGAAGGACCGTGTTGCAAAAGCCCGTTTTTAATGCGACTGCCAGTTTTCAAAATAACGATCTGCTGGTAACGGTGGCTAGTGCGCAATATATCAATTCTAAATCTTTGGCGCCGTATGCCGGGCTTTCTGGCTCCGCTACATCCGGGCCTTGCGCACCCACGGTACTTGCCTTCACTTACCCGGGGTCAACGCCCTACTTCCCAGGCAATCACCGAACGGTATCCAGTCCTTCGTTGAATTCAATTTCGCAAACGGTTCTCGCCAATATCCAATCATTGGCTCAGAAATAAGGTTGAGGCTTCTTCATGCATAAAGTAAGAATATTAGCCGCGATACTGGCATGCTGCGGCTCGGGGGCAGCAGCCAGCGTCTCGCTGGAAATCGCGCCAAAAAACACTTGTACCGAGATTCATCTGCCTCGCTGGGACTGGAAAGACCGCAAACAGCCCCCGAAAGCGACATTTGGCCCGGGACACTGCAACCTCGAGTTTCGGGTGGCAGGAGCGAACCTCTTGGTCGTAGGTTCTTGTGACTTTTACAACGGTGCGAGGCGCCGGTTGGAAGGCCAGTACAAGTTTTCGTTCTCGCTTCCCGCAGGCGAAGTTCAAAAGGCGAGTTCCGACGATTGGGAGCACGCCAGACCGATGGCAAAAGCTCCAGACAGACTGCTACCGCCTGGAAGCCCCCGGCTGAACGAGCTCCCGAGCCCCGGATCGAAGCCGTATGCAGGGGGCGCCGGTAGCGGGAAGGTATCGAAAGACGCCCGCTTCGACGCCCTCTTCAGCTGGGACGGTACAGACACCGGCGGCCAGCCGAGCCGATGATGTATGGCCCCTTAGATGTACTACTCGGGCGAGCGAAAGGCTCCGCGCCCGGGACATTTTATATCGAAGTGTTGCGCATTTCCTCGGCAGAGCGGCTCATCGACATTAAGGGACGTTTCGATGGGATCTCTGCCAACGGGGTTTTTGCAGAAAGCTCGTGGCTCGAAAACAAGTATTTTGTGGCTCCTCTCAGTGGCGAAACAAAGATAAGAAGTTTTTTGATTTGCGACATGCAGAGTGGCTAGACGAAGACAAGGGGCCTTGAAGCTCGACTCTAGAAATGCTTACAAGACTCTCACTTCTGTTTTTTTCCATCATCGGAAAAGCTGCTTTGCAAGTCGGTCCGACGGGCGATGTCGGAGCTCAACGAGTTATTGCGAGCTTGGTGTATGGAAACGGCCAAACCACGCAGCTTTTCCCAAAACGTGGCCGTCCATCGCCTTGAGGATTTCCTCCCGCGTTGTGTTCGCCGGCAGATCCAGCTTAGTGTCGAGCGCGTAAAACTCAAACACGTAGTGGTGAATCGGCCCGGGGCCCGCACCAGGCCCGAAATAGGCCGGCGTCTTGCCATTGCGGGCGGCGATACCTGGGCCGTTGCGGGTTCCATCCGCGAGATCACCGGATCCTAATCCTTCCGGCAAACCTTTGGCAGTGCCAGGTATGTTGAAAGCAGTCCAGTGGAGAGTGTCCGTAGTCGTTTTGTTGGAGGAATTTTCGATGTCGTGAAAAATCACGGCGTAAGTTTGCAAATTTTCAGGAGCCGTCGCTGGATTTGTACCGAGGTTCCAGTGAAATTCGAACGCGGGTGATTTGTTATCGCCCCTTGCTGCGTTCGTCATTGGAATCTCGCCGCCATCAGACCATGCCGTACTGGTAACCCAAAGTACAAGACGGGGCGCAGGTTTAGGTTGCGGCGTCTGTGCTGGCGCGCCAGTGGACCATGATGCGATGACGATTGCCGAGAATAGAGTCATTTTCATTTGCGTTCTCACAATTCTCCTCAGTAGTTACCTCTGTAGTTTATAGAAGTCTGTGTCAGGAACAAAGAGCCGGTATGCCTCACTCGGTGGCCGTTACTTCATAGAGCAGAGACTCCGCGTATCGCGCCGATACAATGGCAGGTGCGAGCGGACTGGCCACTATTCGGCGCGCAGCGTCGTAGCCGGGTCGATTCGCACTGCGCGGACCGCCGCCGGGAGCGCCGCGGATAGTGCCGCCGCGAATATTGTCAATGATGGAAGCGCCAACATGCCTAAGTCGGTGGGCTGCACTTGATAAAGCAAGGACTCGATGTAGCGCGCCGATGCAATGCCAAGCGCGAGACCGGCGAGCGCTCCCAAGAACACAACAGAGAAAACGCCGGCGGTGATACGCCGAACGACGTCGCTAGCTTGCGCACCGATAGCCATGCGAATGCCAATCTCACGCCGCCGTTGCAGCACAGAGTAGTCGAGTACGCCGTACAGACCCACGCCTGCGAGCAATAAAGCGACCACTGCGAAGAACTGCGCCAGCAGAGACAGCAGCCGCTCGCGCACGGTGAGAGACTGATTAATCTCTGTCTGTGTGCGGATATTGCTTACGCGGAATTCGGCCCGCGCATGCGACACTTCCCTGCGAAGCGTGGCTGCCAGCGCAAGCGGGTTTGCGCCGGAGGTGCGAACAATGAACGTCGCATCGCCTATCGGCTCCGGAACCCCCTTGGTATCGATCGAGCGAAGCGGAACATAGGCCACAGGCGGAATAGGTTCACGCATGCCAAGGTAGCGAGCATCGCGAACTAGGCCGACGATCTGGAGGTGAAAACGGCCGCCCTCATCCATCGTTTGATCGAACTCTTTACCGATTGGATTCTGCCCCCGGAAGTATCGGTTGGCAAAAGTCCGGTTGACAATGGCTGTGCCCGGAAAGGTGTCGTTCGCGCGGAAGTCTCTGCCTTCGATGAAGGAAATCTTCATCGCGTCTACCCAGCCAGGCGACACCTTCAAAAAGTAAGTCATGTCGTCGCTGGGAGGGCCGCCATCGATCGAAACGGAATCGTTCCAGCTGCCTCCGCTGAGCAGCGGCCAAGCCGCCAGGGCGACCGTCTCGATACCGGGCACCGTTCGCAGATGTTGCATCACTTGGTCCCAGACAGCCGGTGGCTCGGGGCGTTGTGTAACCGTGTCGAGAGTGAGAAGGCGGTCGGAGGAGAAGCCGGTGGGTTGATGGGACAGCCGGTTGAACGTGGCGACAAAGAGTCCGGCTACAAAAAGCACAACAAAACAGAAGGCGACCTGCGCGCCAATCAGCACATGCATCATGCCGCGGCGTGCGTGCGGGTCTTCCGCTCCTTTGAGCGCGCTGGCCGGCTTCACTACCGAAGCGCGCAATGCCGGAGTCAGGCCGAACAGCAACGTCACGCCAACGGTGAGCGCCAAACCGAATCCAAACACGCGCCAGTCCAGCGGCAGCGACAGGCGCGCGGGGTTGTCCGGCGGATTGATCATGCCGACGACGAAGGGCGCAGACCACCAGGCGAAAACCCAACCGATAACAGCGGATAGAAACGCGAGGAGGAAACTTTCCACCAGCACCATTTGCACCAATCGCCACCGTCCCGCGCCGATGGACACGCGCAGGGCGAACTCACGCGCCCGCGCGGTGGCTTGCGCCGTCAGCAGGTTTGCGACGTTCGCGCAGGCAATCAACAGCACCAGCGCGACTAATATACAGAGGGCCAACAAAGCGCGGCGGTCAGCCTTTTGGAGATCCGAGACACCTGAGGATGCGGGCTCCAAGACGACCGTCTGGCGCAAATAACTCTCAACGAACTTTTTGTTGGTGAACGCCTTCGCTCTCTCGCTCTCAAATGCCATAGAAATGGCGTTGAGCCGCTGGCGAAGCGGTTCCACTGCAGTAGCTGGCTTCAGCACCGCGAAGGTCCGATGCCATGTCGCGTCTGAACGGTTTACCGAGCCATTCATCATGGTGGGAAGGAAGATGTCGATCATGGTACCGGGTTCGGTGCCGGTGAAGCCGGCCTCTGCGACGCCAATGATTTGAAAGAGGCTCTTGCCCAAGCGGAAGGTTCGCCCGATTACATTCGGATTTTGCCCGAAGCGGCGTACCCAATAGTCGTGCGAAAGTACCGCGTAGGGATGCGCGCCCGGCACGCGGTCGTCTTCTTCGAGGAATAGCCGCCCCAAGGCGGCCCGGAGTCCTAAAGAGCTAAACATCCAACCGGAAACATACTGCAGGTGGGCTTTCTCGATCTCTTCGTCTGATCGGTAAGTTAGATCGGTGCGCTCGGCATATGAGACTGCAATCAATTCCGCTTGATCCTTCACGGCGCTGCGCATCAGGCGGAAGACAGGATAGGCCCAGGCGTCAAACGATAGTGGCTTCCCTTCCCAACTGAGATAGTGAGACAGGACATAAAGTCTTTCAGGATGAGCGACCGGCAGAGGTCTCAGCAACAGGGCGTCAATCAGGCGGAATGCAGAGGTGCATGCTCCGACACCCAGGGCGAGTGACAGGATCGCCGCGGCCGACGTCACCCTTTTCTTCTTAAGCTGCCGGTAAGCAAAAACAGCATCGGCACGAACCGAATCGAGCCATGGGATGAGCTTGAGATCGCGGCTCGCCTCGCGTTGCCGCAGCACAGAACCAAATGCCTTCTTTGCTTCATCCGCGCGGCGGCCCTCGGCAATGGCTTCCTCGATGTGCGCTTCGAGTTCTTCGTCGATTTCGCGAATTAGGCGATTGCCGCGAAACACGTTAGCGATGCGCGACCACAGCGACATATCACACCGTCCTCAGAATCACGACTTGGCATACTCAGACATCATAGTACATAGATGTCTTAGTAATTGTCAACGGCGAAAAGGGCTGCATATAGCAGGTAGAATCACTACTGCGCCAGTTTCTAGTCGAAGAGTTTTTTTGGCAGGGCTGAATCTTCCGTCGCATTTGCATATCTATATGACTATGGCGAATGCAAAGAAAGTTGCCCTAATTACGGGCGCTAACAAGGGCTTGGGATACGAGATGGCCAAGCAACTGGCACAAAGCGGAATTACAGTTGTGCTGGCTGCCCGCGATCCGGCGAAGGGTGAGTCAGCAGTTGAGAAGCTGAAGGCGGAAGGGTTGGACGTCCAGTTCTTGAAGCTGGACGTAACGAACAAAGCAGATTACGCGGGTGCGGTTGCGTTCCTGGAAAAGAACTTCGGCAAATTGGACATGCTCATCAACAACGCAGGCATCTCGGCCGATGGTTTAACGGGTACGGCTGCCAGTGCCACGACTGAACAATCACTGGAAACCACCTTTGAAACGAACTTTTTCGCTCCGATCGCCTTAACGCAAGCGCTGCTGCCATTGCTCAAGAAGAGCGTGGCCGGCAGGATCGTTAATATGTCGAGCATTCTTGGTTCGCAAACATTGCACGCCGACCCCAACAGCCCCATTTATAACTTCAAATCCTTGTCTTACGATGCTTCGAAAGCTGCCTTGAATTCGTTCACAATTCATCTCGCGCACGAGCTAAAGGATACAAAGATCAAGGTCAATTCGGCGCATCCGGGTTGGGTAAAGACCGACATGGGAACCGATGCAGCGCCTATGGAACTTCCGGAGGGTGGCAAAACGGGCGTCGCCCTTGCGCTGCTGGATGAAAATGGACCAAACGGCGGCTTCTTTCACTTGGGTCAAACGCTGCCCTGGTAATGGGATCTCTGCCAGCGCGGATGGCAGAAAGACTATATAAGCTTGACTGGCGAATGCGGCGGCCTCTCTTGCTAACAAGCTACGTCGTCGTGCTCTGATTGCGGTAATGGCAGCTAGGGTGGGAGCCGTCGTGGTGACCGCTAATGAGCGCGACTTTTCGCGTATCGAAAAACACACGCCTGTACGCTGGATGCCCCCCGGTTGAGCGGAATCTTTACCGCGCAAACAGGCAAGTTTTGCATGTTATGGTGTAGCTAGTGTCTTCGCCCTTAAACTTCCATCTTGAACAGTACGAAGGCCCTCTGGACCTGCTTTTGGACCTGATCCGCAAGCAGGAAATCAACATACAAGACATTCCAATCGCCACGATTACGTCGCAGTATCTGGAGTACATGAAGAACGCGACCGCGCTGGATATTGAGCTGAGTTCGGATTTCGTGTATATGGCGGCCACGCTCATCCACATCAAGAGCAAGATGCTGCTGCCGCGCGATCCGGAGCTCGATAAACTCGCGCCCGAGGAAGACCCGCGCAAAGAGCTGGTCAACCAGTTGCTCGAACACGAACGCTTCAAGAACGCTGCCGAAATGCTGCAGCAGAAGCGCGTGATTGAAGAAGCCGTATGGTCGAATCCGCAGATTAAGCAGTTCATTTCCGAAGACGAAGGGCCAGGGCTGGCGGTCACGATTTTCGATCTGGTAGAGACATTTCAAACCATTTTAGAGCGCGTGAAGAGCCGGCCGCAATATGAAATTGGCAAGGAAACGGTGAGTGTACCGGAAATGATTCAGTATCTTCGCTATCAACTTGCGAACATGCGCAAAGACTCAATTTCGGCGACGCAATTGTTTGAAAAGCAACGGGGCCCGCGCGCTATGATCTGCTTGTTTCTGGCGATTCTGGAATTAGTGAAGCGGCAAGCGGTAGAACTGACGCAGGGCGAAGCCTTCGGCGATATAGGATTGCGGCGCGCCAGCGGGTTTGACGACGAAGGAGTGGCTGGAGATTTGTCGGCCGTAGAAGAGGAATATCACTGATAGACAGCATGGACGAACCGCAAGAACGAGTGGAAGAACCGCAAAAGGCGCCGCCGGAAGGGGAAGCCGAGGAAGAGACGCGCGAACTCGAAGACGACGATGTAATGATCGCGGAAGCGATTACAGAGCCCGTGCCGACCGAGGATGCCGCCGCCGGTTTGAAGGCAGTGATTGAAGCAGCCATTTACATCACGGACGAGCCGCTGACGACGCAGCAGATTGCCGCCGCACTGGACCAACCGTTGGATCGTGTCAAAGAGATTCTGGCGGCGTTATTGCATGAGTATGGTGCGCCTGATCGCGGGTTGTCGATTCGTGAACTGGCGGGCGGCTATAAGATGGCGACGAAGCCGGAGCATCACGAATCGATCCGCAAGTTTGTAAAGAAATTGCAGGCGCCGCTCAAGCTATCGATGGCAGCGCTGGAGACGCTTTCGGTGGTGGCGTACAAGCAGCCGATTACCGCGCCGGAAATTATGGATATCCGCGGCGTGCAGGGCGCCGGGGTCTTGAAGACGCTTCTCGACCGAAAGCTGGTGGCGGCGGCGGGGCGCAAAGAAGTAATCGGTAAGCCGATCATGTATAAGACGACGCGCGAGTTCCTGATTCAGTTTGGGTTGAATTCGCTGGGGGAGCTGCCTACGCTGAAGGAGTTCGAGGAGTTGGGACGATTTGCGTTGGACGAGGGCCAGGAAGCGGCGCCCGTCACGATGCCTGGCACAGTGACCGAACCCGAAGCGGAAGCTCTGGAAGAAAAACCCGAAGAAGCCGATGCCTGAAGAAAGATTGCAGAAGATCTTGGCCCATGCCGGGGTGGCGAGCCGGCGCAAAGCGGAAGAACTGATTCTGGAGGGGCGGGTGTCCGTGAACGGCACCACCGTAACGGAATTAGGCTCCAAAGCCGATATCGAAGTAGACAAGGTCAAGGTGGACGGGCGGGTGTTGAGCGCCCCGAAACATCATTTGTATTTGGCGCTGAACAAGCCAAAGAACTGCGTGACAACGGTGCACGATCCGGAGGGCCGAGAGACGGTTATGTCGTTCTTTAAGGGGATGCGGGAACGCATTTACCCGGTGGGACGGCTTGATTACGCTAGCGAAGGATTGCTGTTGCTGACTAACGACGGGGATTTTGCGAATAAGCTGATGTCTCCGGCGAGCCACATCTCTAAGACTTATTTGGTGAAGTCGAAGGGTATGCTGACGGCCGAGCAGGAAGAAGAATTCCGGCAGGGCATATCGATGTATGGCAAGCGGACGGCGCCGGCGGGGTTGAAGCTGATCAAAAAGGGCGATAACCCCTGGTACGAAGTGCGGTTGGTGGAAGGGCGGCAGAACCAGATCCGCATCATGTTTAAGCATTTTGGGCATTTGGTGGAGAAGTTGAAGCGAGTGAAGATTGGATTTCTGGAATTGGGCGCGCTGAAGTCCGGCGCATACCGGACGCTGACGAACACCGAAGTGGCGCGCTTTCGAAAGCTGATGGAGATGGAAGAACCTGCCAAATGAGCGACGCAGAACTGACACGCCTGTTTCAGCAATCAAAGACAGTTGCCGTGGTGGGACTGTCGGATAAGCTGGGCCGGCCGAGTAATGGGGTTGCGCGGTTCTTGCAGCGGCAGAACTTTCGAGTGGTCCCGGTAAATCCAGGGCTCAATGAGGTGCTGGGCGAGAAATGCTACCCGCGAGTGCAAGATATTCCGGGTGAGATCGATATTGTGGACATTTTCCGGCGGTCGCAGTTCGTCCCGGAGGTAGTAGCCGATGCACTCACGAAGCGGCCGCGCTGTATTTGGATGCAAGAAGGCGTGATGAACGAGGAAGCCGCAAAGGCGGCGGAGGCAGCCGGCATACCAGTGGTTATGGATCGGTGTATTTTGAAAGAATTAGCCCGGTTGTTGCCGAGGTTTTAGAGATGGCCACAGATGAAGATGGATTCGCCTGCGGACATTAAGCTATTTGCCACTCTCCTCGCGCTCGTCTGTTTGATCAGTTGCGCTGAAGAGCGGCAAACGTTAGGACAAGCTTACGTCGCGCCTCAGACCTTGACCGTCAGGAGCGAGATTTCGATGAAGAGCGGATCTGTGACGGCGTTGAAGCATGGCGACCGGGTCACGATTGTGGACGTTCAGCGCAGGATGGTGAAAGTGGAGACGGCTTCGGGAAGCGAAGGCTGGGTCGACTCCACAGATCTGTTGAGTCCGGAGCAAATGACGCAAATCCAACAGGAGCGGGAACGGCAAAGGGCATTGCCGTCGCAGGGCGCAGCCACGGCTTTCGAAGTTCTTAATATACACATTGAGCCGAGCCGCCGGTCGCCGGCGTTTGCACAAATTCCAGAAGGTGTCGGGGTGGTGATGCTGGGCCGGTTGCGCGCGCCGAAAAACGCGTTGCCCGCGAAAACGTCATCGCTCGTCGTGGAGAGGCCGCAACCGGTCAGGCGCCCTAAGAAGGAGCAGCCGGCGAGGATCGGGTTTCGACCGCCGTCTAAACCGGCGCCGCCCAAACCGCCGGCGAACTGGCTCGACCTTTCAGCGGAACGAATTGACGGCGCTGAAACTCCGAAGGAGTTAGAAGCCGCGAAGAAGAAAGCGGCGCAGGACTTGGCCGCAAAGAAGACTGCTGAAGCGAAAAAACCTGTGGTGATGGAGGACTGGACGCTCGTTCGCACTAAGGCGGGCGACACCGGTTGGGTTTTGACCCGTAATCTGCTGATTTCCGTTCCCGACGAAGTGGCCCAATACGCCGAGGGAAAGCGCATTACGTCTTACTTTGAGCTAGGGTCGGTTAACGACGAAGAGAAGGGTTTGAAACACCACTGGCTTTGGACGACGCTGGCCGGCAGCGATCCGGTGGATTTTGATTCATGGCGAGTGTTTATCTGGAATCTGCGCCGGCATCGTTACGAAACCTCTTACCGGCAGCGCGATTTGGCGGGTCGTTTCCCGGTGCAGGTGGACCCGACGGAAGGAAAGACTATCGGGCGGACGTTTCATATCACGACTAAAGACGACGATGACAAATTCCGCAAGCGTACGTACAACTTTGATGGTACGCGCGTGCACTTGGCCGGAACAGAGGACCTGACAGGGGAACCTTCCGCAACGGAGACGCAGGCCAAGCCCAACGGTTTGGATACAAACAAAATGGAATCGAAGGCCCATCCGGGGTGGTTCAGGCGGCAGTGGAGCACGTTGACAAGCCGGTTTGGCAGGTAGGTGAGTTAGACGGTAGAGGCTTCGCGGCTTTTGGGGCCTTGTCGAATTTCGACCCATTTCACCACAACGGCTACGAGTTGTTCGGCCTGGAAGGGCTTAGAAAGGTAATCGTCCATACCGGCGTTGAGGCAGCGTTCGCGTTCGCCGATCAGAGCGTTGGCGGTTACGGCAATGATGGCCGGTTGCGGCAGCGATAAGCGTCGAATCTCACGGCTGGCTTCGAAACCGTCCATGACCGGCATTTGACAATCCATGAGAATTAGATCGTAAGGTTGTTTCTTGTGGGCCTCCAACGTTTCGACGCCATCGGCGACGAGATCAATGTCAAACCCGGCGCGTTGCAGAATCAACTTTCCAACACGCTGGTTGATCATATTGTCTTCGGCCATCAGGATGCGCGGCGGCACCGGCAGTGATGACCCTGGGGAAGCTTCGATGTTGCTTCCAGGGACAGTCTGGCACATAAAAAACTAGAAAGTGCTCCCTCTCTCTTCCACAGAAACAAAGGTCCACCGACCACCAATGTAATTGGTAACTACGATAACACTTTGAGGAGGAGGGGTCGCTAGGTTGATACGATTGCCCTGTTCGGGGTGGCATCGTCGCGTTCAACTTTCCCGTCGCGGATGTGAATGACACGATGGGCGTGATTGGCAATATCGAGTTCGTGCGTCACAAGTACGATGGTGTTCCCGGCTTGATGCAGGCGTTCGAAAAGCGTCATGATTTCGTTGCCGGTGTTGGTGTCAAGGGCGCCGGTGGGCTCGTCGGCAAGCAAGATGGAAGGGCGGTTGACCAACGCGCGAGCTATGGCGACGCGCTGGCGCTGGCCGCCGGATAACTCGTTGGGTTTATGGTGCATGCGCTGCTCAAGATCGACCTCGCGGAGGGCTGCCTTGGCGCGCTCTATGCGCTCTTCGGAGTTAATGCCGGCGTAAATAAGCGGGAGTTCGACGTTGTGCAGGGCGGAAGACCGCGCCAGCAGGTTGAAGGTTTGAAAAACGAAGCCAATTTCTTTGTTGCGGATGCGCGCCAGCTCGTCGTCGTCCATTTCGCTGGCCAGCTTGCCATTGAGATAGTAGAAGCCTTTACTGGGCGTATCCAGGCAACCGATCAAATTCATCAGCGTAGATTTGCCCGAGCCGGAAGGGCCCATAATGGCCACATACTCACTGCGTTTGATCTGGATTTCGACGCCTGACACCGCGTGGATTTCCTGGTCGCCCATAATATAGGTCTTCCACAAATCGTACGTGCGAATGACAACGCCTTGGGTCTTAAGTTCTTCGCCGCGTTCCTCGCGCTGTTTGGGATCAAGATCTTCAAGAATGGATTGGGCGGGTGCCATGAGTCGTGGTCTGCTACTAAAGGTTAGCTGGGCGTGGTGGCAGCTACCGGTGGCTTGTTGTCCACTTTCACCTTCGCATCGTTGCGAATGGTGCGGATCACTTGATAGCTTCCGGTGACAATTTCGTCGCCTTGATTGAGGCCTCCGGGCAAGACTTCAATATCGGTGGCGCCGCTGATGCCGGTTTTCACCTCTCGAAAAACAGCTTTGCCTGCCTGCACAATGAACACGCCTTGCAGCTCTTCTTTGGCAGCTTTTAAAGCGGCCGGATCAGTCGCCGGAGCCTGCCCTGCTTTCACGGGCTGCAGTTGGCCTTTCTGCCGGATTGTCAGTGCTTGTATCGGAATAGCGAGCGTCTGCGGACGCACGGCGGTGGTGATTTTCGCCGTACAGGAGAGGCCGGGACGGACCAGATCTTCCGCGATATCGAGCGCGATGACGACTTTGAAGTCTTTCGCCTCCTGGCTCGAAGTCTGGCTTTGCGAGGCCGCGACACCGGTGGAGCGCACGATGGCCGTATCGCCGATTTCGATCACTTTCCCTTTGAACGTCTGATTCGGAATGGCATCAATGGTTACGTCCGCCGGCTGGTCTAATTTGACGCTGACGATATCGGTCTCATCTACATGCACTTCAGCGGTAATGATGGACATATCGGCGATGGTCATGATGGTGGACGCCGTGGAATTCTGAATGCCAGGCACCACGGTTTCGCCGACTCGCACCGGCAGGTTCGTGACCATGCCATCGAGAGGCGCGATCGACTCGTACTGTTTCAGCACGTCGTTATAACGAGTAACCATCGCCTGAAGTTGCGAAACCTTGCGCTGAGAAGACGAGAGCTGGGCGGAGGATTGAGCGCGCTGCGACTCGGCTTGGCGTGTTTTCATGATCGATGAGTTCAGAGTGCTCAGGGCCAAATCGTAGAGAACCTTCTTGGCCTCGAAATCCTGGGCGGCGATAAGTTTGTCGTCGAAGAGTTCCTGTGCCCGCTTCAGATCCATCTTCTTTTGTTCGAGATCGGCTTTATCGTGGTCTACCTGGGCTTTGGCAACGGCAATGTTGTCATCGGCAGCCTTCACAGTGGCTTCGTCGGCGGCTGAGTCGGCTAAGGCAGAATTCAGGGAAGCTTCCTGGGCGGTTAAATCGGCTTTGGGCTGGACGGCCGCTAAACGCGCCAAGACTTGTCCTTTTTTTACGTGGTCGCCCTCTTTGACCAGGATTGCCGTGATTGGCGCGGGGACTTGGCTATTCGCCCCTATGTTGATGTAATTTCTAGGCTTAACTTCGCCGGAGGCGGTCACAATGGCGGTCAAATCTTCCTTGCTGACCTTGCCGGTCTGCACGATAACGATGCCGCGTTCGCTGTACTTGATGCTGGCAAAGATGCCGCCGCCAACCGCGACCAGCAACAGCAGCAAAATGACAATTCTCCACTTCTTTTTCAAGATGGTCTCCCCGACAGAAACTCAGACGGAAACATGATGGCTAATGTTCCCGGAATTTCGGCAGTAACTACAGTTCTTGACGGTAACTTCGACTGTAGCATGCAGAGCAGAACAGGCAATTCGGCCGCACTCCTTCAACCAGCCAACTCCACGCATTTTTTGCGGCTTTGATTGAATCTCCGAACCTCGTATGTGTTAGCGTATTGCTTTGGGGCAAGTCCGACATCGCTCGTGCTGTGTTCGAACGCCGGTCTTTCCCTCTTTTTGCTCCCAGCCAGAAAATTTCAAGCATGGATGCCACGTTACAGGACC
>PMSX01000143.1 GCA_003167495.1 Bryobacterales bacterium
GCCGACAGTTTGTATTGGATGAGCCGCTATTTCGAACGCGCTACCCACTGTTCGCGCGTACTGGAAGCAAATTACAGCCTGATGCTGAACCCGGGCAAACTTTCCACGGAGCAGCGCTGGCAAAACATCATGGCCCATCTCGGACTGGATGGCGAGGCGGCCCGCATCGAGCCGCAGGCTGCGATTATGAAGCTGATGTCGGACAATCAGCTGCCCTCCTCGATTGTTTCATGCATCACCTCGGCGCGCGAGAACGCTAGCCAGGTGCGCGAAGAGATCAGCTCCGAGATGTGGGAGCGATTGAATCAGCTCTACCACGAAGTGGTCCAAACGGCTGCGAACATGTACAGCGATTCCGACGTGATGCGGTTGTTTATGGCGCTGCGCGAGGGTGGCTACAAATTCATTGGAGTGACCGATGCTTCCATGAACCACGGCGAAGGCTGGCACTTTATTCAGTTGGGCAAATACATTGAGAGAACGTCTTCCCTTCCACTCCTGCTGGATGCGGTTTTTTCGGCGCAACAGGGCGCTGACGATTTGGATTGGGTTGGACTGCTCACCAGTTGCTCGGCTTTCGAAGCATATTGCAAAGTCTATACGGCGGATTTGAAGCCCGAGCAAGTGGCGGAGTTCCTGCTGTTGAATCCTGAGTTCCCCTATACGGCCCGTTATTCCACGGAAAAAATGCAGCATGCTTTGGAGGGTATTCGCCGGAGTTCGCCTGGACGCCAGGTTACTGCCATTGAGCGCATAGCGGGGCGAATCCACGCTTCCCTTGCCTATGCGCAAATTGACGACATCATGTCTCGGGACTTCGAGCGCTTCTTGGGGAATATCATCGAGCAATGCCAAAGCCTGCATTCCGCCGTCCATGAGGCGTACATAGACTATCCGATTGAAACTGCGTTTGAGGCCTGATATGTTTTACGCAATTCGACACTTTACCCGTTACCGTTACAGCAAGCCCGTTTCGCAGAGCAGCATGGAAGTGCGGATGCACCCGCGCAGCGAATATTCGCAGCGCTGCTTTACGTTTCAACTTTCCGTGAGCCCGCGCGCCAGGGTGTTTTCTTACTATGACCACCTGGGCAACGTCATTCACCACTTCGATATTCCCGAGCAACACCGTCAGTTGACGATCATTGCCGACGCTTTGGTGGATGTAGACCCGCCGCCGGATCTGCCGGAAGAGCTAGAGAAAGATAGCTGGCGCTACTTGGACGAAATGATCGAACGCGACGATTACTGGGACATGCTTATGCCGAGCGAGTTCGCGCGCGCTTCGCCCGCCCTGGATGATTTCGCACGCAAGTTGGGAGTGGATAAACGGAACGGGCAAGACCCGCTCACCGTCCTTCGCACGCTCAACGCTAAGCTTTACGAGGAGTTTGAGTACACCAAGCATTCGACGCAGGTGGATTCGCCCATTGAAGTCGCGCTTGAAAGCCGCAAGGGCGTGTGCCAGGATTTTGCGCACATCATGATCGCGCTCGTGCGCGGCCTGCGGGTTCCCTGCCGGTATGTGAGTGGTTACGTGCACCACGATAAAAGCCATAAGGATCGAACGGCGGAGGGTGCCACTCACGCCTGGGTAGAGGCATTGCTGCCGGGGTTAGGTTGGGTTGGATTTGACCCGACAAACAATCTTCTAGCTGGAAAAAGGCACATTCGGACTGCGATTGGACGTGACTACGCCGACGTGCCGCCCACCGTGGGCACAGTAAAGGGCTCGGCGAACAGCGAAATGCAGGTGCGGGTCAGAGTCACGCCCTCAGAGGCGGTTATGCCGGTCGATCAGGAATTTGCGGCGGACGAAGAGTGGTCGAAGTTTCTGGCCGCCGATCAGAAGTCCGACAGAATGCAGAGTCAACAGCAGCAGTAATCAATTCGCGTTTACAGTTGGCCCATGCGGCGGAATGCGTGGTATTCCCGGTCGATCGCATCCAAAATGCGTCGTTCGCGCAAGCCCTCACGCCGCCGTTCCAGTGTCTCAAACACCACGATCAGCGCTGTAAACAGCACCGCGATGATCACCAACAGATCGCCGATGTCGGGCAGAGAAAGTTGCATACAGCGCGTTTCTGTCTTTATCATACTTTGTACTCCGCCAGCTTGCCGGCGCGATCGATTAGCGGCGGCTGCTTCGATATAATCCGAGCATGAAGGCTTCTACCGCACGAGCTCTTTCTCCCGACAATCGCAAACTTCGCGATCTCGCAGGCATCGGTAAATCCATTGAAGCCAATCTGTATTCTCTCGGGGTCATGTCGGTGACCGATCTGGCGTCCCGCGACGGATTTGAGTTATATGATCAACTCTGCGCCAAGACGCGCACACGCCAGGATCCCTGCGTGCTCGATACTTTTCGTTGCGCTGTGGCCCAAGCCCGCAACCCTCGTCTGCCCGCCGATCAGCGGAATTGGTGGTGGTGGTCCCGGCAGCGCAAACTCCACGAGCTTTCCTAGACAATTCTCATAGAACAAGGAGCGGGTTGTACTCGCGCGGGGACGGAGAGGAACGGAGCGTAGGCGTTAAAGTAACGCTCGTGGCCAAAATGACTGGCTGCGGAGTTGCGGAGAATTGGCACTTCCGCGCACCGCCGATAAACCGTCAACTTGAAATAGGTGGGCTCCGGTCCGTCGCCCACACCTTGCGCTAGCAACTTCTTCCGCTCAACGGCGTACCTTGAGGCCTGCTACCGTGTCGCGATAGTCGCCGGCGCATGATGGGATGAATTCGGGTCGACCCTAACAGTGATGAAGTCCGAAGGGACCGTAATTGTCCGATGGGCGATGACATCGGAACATCTCGGGTCTGATTGAATCCAGTTGCCGTCAACGTAGTTGCCCTCGCAGAATCTCGAATGGCCGTTATCGACCGCCGCAACCCGCAAGGTCTCCCGGTAGGCATTGACCGCGAAGTACTCCGCGATCTTCGCCCGATTGCGTTTTCGAGCCGAGAGTGTTTCGCGTACTTGCGGTGTCAACTCCTCGGGATGGAAATATACTTGAAACGTGAACCGCCCTCCCGCGCTTTCGTCTGAGGCCATCGGCGGCGCGTTGAAGGAATAGCTGACTTCATAAGCCGCAACGGGAGACTCGGCCTTTACCGATGGGCAGTACATTGACCCGCCGGGATCTCGGAACGCAAGCTCGGAACAGTAGCCACCATCGCTTGTATAACGCATCTTTGCCGGAACCCGGACCAACTTGGCATTTTCGAATCGGATGGTCTTCAGATCCGCACCCCACGGAATGTAAGCCTTATCGGTGAAAGGATGACGGTCTTGGACTTGAGTGTTGGACCCATCGTTGCGATCGGCGCAGAGCATGCTACTGCATAAAATGGTTCCTGAAGCGACAGCGGTAAGCAGGTTTCGTAACATGGTTGTAATTCCTTCCATAAGAAAGGGCGGGAAATCCGCATTTCGGCCATCATCGATCTTTGAAAAAGTTTGCGGAAAAAGTTTGGGAGCGCTGCCAGCGAGGGTCGGGTGCGAATGCGCTTCAGTGCGATATGATGTCGGGCAAGATGGGGTCGGCTGATTTCTCGCCTGTCGCGTTGACTCGTATCCTCAAGGCTTGGAGTGAAGGTGACCAATCGGCCCTGGACCGGTTGACGCCTGTTGTATACGCGGAATTACACCGTTTAGCCCACCGCAACATGGCCGGGGAGCGCGTAGGCCATCTGCTGCAGCCGTCGGCGCTGGTAAACGAGGCGTTTGTGCGTCTGCTGGCCGGCGAGCCAGTGGAGTGGACGAACCGCGCCCATTTCTTCGCGCATTCCGCTCGTCTGATGCGCCAGATCCTTATTGACTTTGCGCGCGCCCAGGATACGGTCAAGCGCGGCCACCGTAACCCGCACCTCGCCTTGTCGGGCGTTCACGACCGAAGCCCCGTGCGACAAGAGCCGGTCGATTTTCTCGACCTGGATGCCGCCCTGGAAGAACTCTCTGCCCTGCACTCGCGGCAGGCACAAGTTGTGGAACTGCGCTATTTCGGCGGGCTGGAGAACGCCGAAGTGGCCGCCGTACTTGGGCTCTCGGAGCCCACTGTCGAGCGCGACTGGCGAGTGGCCCGCGCATGGCTCTTCGATAGGTTAAAGCCAGCCCGTGGCCGACCATGACACCGGAGCTACACCGCCGGGCCAGTGATCTTTTCGAACTTCGAGAGTTACCCGACGCGGTTCGCTCGGCTGGTCTCGACTCAGCCTGCGCCGGCAATGCCGAACTGCGCGCCCAGGTAGTGCGCCTCCTCGAGGCCGATCGCGAAGCGGCCAGCGGCGCCTTTCTGCAAGGCCACGCCCTCGAAGACGCTGCCAGCTTAGTTGACCGTGACCCTTTCAATCTGCCGTCTCCGGGAACGATCATTGGAAACTATCGTTTGGGAACTCGTATCGGCGCGGGAGGCATGGGGGTGGTCTTTGAAGCCCACGATCCGTGAAGCGTGCCGCGTCGTTGCTGAATCATCCCAACATGGTTTCCATCTTTGACGCTGACTTCAGCCGGGCCGGTGCGGCAAGGGCGGAGATCAGTTCCGATGCCACTTCTTACGAATATGTTTCCGCTGGACATTTCAGCCGACGGCTCGGAGATGCTCTGGATCGGCGTAACTCCAGATGGTTCTCTGATTTCCACGCGGGAGGCGGGCAGCACTGAGATCTACACGCTTGACTGGGAAACGCCGTAAGGCTACCTACAAATCCGGCGTTTTGGCTGCGTCCGCCGAAGGGCCTTTTATCTTGAAGAGCCGGACAGGCGCGGGTGCAAAAATGCGCTGTCCTACCCAAGCAGTTCGTCTCCTTCATGCCTGGCATCGCCTCCACATTCTGTTGGCACGCTAACCGGAGGTTACGGCGATTTGTACTCGCACGTCTTCACTCCCTAGACAATTCTCATAGAACAAGGAGTGGGTTGTACTCGCGCAGCGCGTTGGGAGTCGCCGCGCCAATCGGGAGATCCACGATCTGATTCGGCCCGCGCGGAGTCGCCATCTCCACCTTCAAGAAATTCGAAGTCAGAGCCGTGCCGCGCTGTTCGAGTGTCACTGCAGAGAGCGTCTGGCCAATCATCCGTCGCCGGAAAGCCATGTTCTTTCGGTCGGAGAGATCTCGGAGAATCTGAGTCCGTTCGTGGCGAATTGGAATCGGGACGGAACCCTCTTGTTCGGCGGCGTGTGTTCCCGGCCGTTCGGAATACGTGAAGACGTGCAGATAAGTGAACGGATGGCATTCGATGAAGTCGCGGGTCTCGGCAAATTCATCAGCGGTTTCGCCGGGGAAACCGGTCATGACATCCGCGCCAATTGCGGCGTTGGGCATCAGCAAGTGAGCCAGCGCGATGCGGCTGGTGTAATGGCGGGTGCGGTATTTGCGAAACATGCGCTTCAATACTGCATCGGAGCCGGATTGCAATGGCAAGTGAACATGTTGCGCGATCCGTGGCTCGGAAGCCACCAGTTCCAAAAGATCCCGGCTCCAATCCATAGGTTCAACGGAGCTGATGCGCAGACGCCGCACAGACGTCTCTCGCAAAAGAGTCCGCAAAAGATCCACAAAACGCAACCCACCAGGAAGATCGCGTCCCCAGCGCCCCAGATTGATCCCGCTCAGGACAACTTCACAGTAGCGGCTTGCCAGATCGCTCACTTGCTCGATCACGCTCGCGAGCGGAGCGCTGCGGCTGTGCCCACGCACGCTCGGAATAATACAGAAAGAACAACGGTTGCCGCAGCCGTCTTGAATCTTTAGATTTGGACGCGTCCGGTCCTCGCGGATGTCACGCACCGGCGCCGCTAGAAATTGCCTTTGAGCGCCGATATCCCCGATAATGATTTGCCCGTGGTATTCCGCTGTGCGCTCGGTAGCCACGATTTCCGCAATCGTCGCTTTATGCGAATTGCCCACCACCCAGCGCACGCCATCCAATGCAGCGATTTCCTCCGGCGCGCGCTGCGCATAGCACCCCGTGACCAAAATCTCACAACTCGGAAAATCGCGATGCACGCCACGAATCAGGCGGCGCGCATCCACATCCGCTCCGTGGGTAACCGTGCAGGTGTTGAGAACGATGAGATCTGCCGCAGCCGCTTGGCGAACCGCCACGTAGCCGCTATCCGTCAGCGAAGCTTCGATCGCAGCCCCGTCCGCTTGCGACGCGCGGCAGCCAAAGCTTTGGACGAACACTCGTCTCATCTTTATAGTGTAAGGTCGACTGGTTGGAAGTGTAAGCTCGCTGAAGACCAGAACAACCTAGTGAACCGGTTGATGGCCGTTTTTCATAAGCGAGCAGGCGCTCTTGACAGCGGCTACGAAACCGTCGAAGGAGGCGGGCTTGGTAATGTATTCCCGAGCGCCCAAGGCAAGCGATTTGCGCTTATCTGTCGGCAGCGATGAAGACGTGAACACCACCACCTGCAGTGAACGCAAATCCTCGCTGTTCTTCATCTCGGAAAGCACTTCCAAACCGGTCCGGCGGGGAAGATTCAAATCGAGCAATACTAGATCCGGCCGCGGCATGTCGCGGTAATCGCCTGACTTTTTCAAGAAAGCCATAGCTTCATCGCCGTCGGCCACCCGGTAAAGAGCGACGTCAATGTCAGCTTCTTTGAGCGCCGTTTCCAGCAAGAAAACGGCCGCGTCTTCGTCTTCGACGTAGAGCAAAACTCGCTGATTCATGGCGAAATAAGTCAGGTAGGCCAGAGCGGCAACCGAAAAAACATCCCCATCCTGGTAGTCGCAGACCCAAAACCCTTACGCCTTGTTGTCTCACAATTCCGTGGTAGGAACAACTTGCAAATTTACTTGACGATTCGGATTTCTCTTGACTTTCGGTCTTTATTCGCCAACACTATATGGAAGGAGCTCGAGCGCCTATGGCTTTAACGCGTCGACAAAAAGAAGTGATGGACTTCCTGGCGGATTTCATTGACCGCAACGGTTATAGTCCAAGTTATGAAGAGGTCGCCTCAGGGCTTGGTTTGGCGTCGCTGGCGACAGTGCACAAACACATACAGGCTTTGGAATCCAAACAATACCTGAGGCGAAGTTACAACCATAGCCGTTCGCTGGAAGTTGGCGAAAAATTCTACGCGGAAGAAAAAACGCGCCGCCGCAATAACTCGTCCGCGCCCGAGATTCCGTTGCTTGGACGGATTGCCGCCGGCGTGCCAGTGGAGGCGATTCAGAATCAGGCCACACTGCACTTTTCCGACTTTATCGGTAAAGGCAACACGTTTGCCCTGGAAGTCCGCGGCGAGTCCATGATTGAAGATCATATCTGCAATGGCGATTTCGTGCTCGCGGAGAAAACCGACAAAGTCCGCGATGGCGATATCGTGGTGGCGCTTGTGGAAGGAAGCGAAGCTACGTTGAAGCGCTATTACCAGCAGCAGGACGGCCGTATCCGGCTCCAGCCAGCGAACGCGAACATGTCACCTATCTTTTTGAACCCAGCGGACTTACAGATTCAGGGCCGAGTGCTGGCCGTCATGCGCAAATATTAAATCAGGCTCCGCACTGCACCCGAGTGCTAAAATTGGATTTAGTGGCGGATCAATCCATACCGAATAGCGTGCCTGTTGCCAGTTTAGGGCGGCGGTTGATTTTCTGGGATTTCCCGCGTGCGTCATGGCAGTATGACGTGGTGGTTGGATTGATTCTGATCTTCATTTTTGCGATTCCTCGAGAGTGGTTTCGCGACCAACCCAAAGCGTCCAGCATCATTCTCATGTCGTCACAGCACGGATCGAACCGGGTTTTTATCGCGACCGATCTGCTAGAAACGGTTCCGGAGAGTGAACGCGCCCGCCGCGCCCAACTGCTCATTCACCAGCGCACAGGCAAGTCGTGGCATGTCGCGCGGGTAGAACCGATTCGTGATGAGGACGCTCACGAAGTCAAAGGCTTCATTGCCTACACCGACCAGGCTCAATAATTGACATCTTCAACCGTAATGAAAATACCGCTGCTGGTGTTGTGCGTCCTGCTGAGCGCCTTGAACCTGTGTGCCGAAAACACTGAGACAGTTTTAGCTCGTATGGACGAAGCGTCCTTAACATTCAAGAGTGTCTCTGCCAACGTCCGCATGACTGTCTATACAAAGGTGATTGATGAAAAGGACGTCCAAACCGGCACCTTGCAAATGCAGCGTCCCAACGGCAAAGGAACGCGCGCTCTATTGAAATTGTCAGGCGGAAACGACGACCACGTAGTTTTTCTAATCGATAATATTGTCCGGGTTTACACACCTAAACTAAAAATTATTCAGGATTATGACGTAGGTAAGAGTAGCGACTTGCTTAGTCAATTTCTGCTGCTCGGTTTTGGTTCGTCCGGCAAAGAACTGCTGCAAAGCTACGACGTTAACAATGCGGGCACCGAGAATATTTCCGGACAAGAGACAACACACCTAGTACTCCTTCCGAAATCCCCCAAGGTTAAAGAAAAGCTAGGCAAAGTTGAAATGTGGATTCCCGTGGGGGAGTCTTATCCATGTCAGCAGCAGTTTTTCGAACCGAATGGGAATTACCGTATTACGCTCTATAGCGACGTCGAAATCAATCATATTAAAGGAACTCTCGACTACAAACCGCCGGCCGGAACTAAGAAACAATGACAGCGGTGCCGATAAATCGATAGTTCCAATTGTTTTGTTGATGTACGCATGAACGAAAAGAAACCAAAGGTAAGCAGACTAGCCTTCATTGATTGGACACGCGGCTTGGCGGCGGTCATCATGATTCAAGGCCATACCTTTGATTCGTTTACGGCAACGCCTCTACGGCTTCAGGGCCCTTTCTTACTCTCGCAATTTCTGGGGGGGATGCCGCCGGCGATTTTCCTCTTCCTGACGGGTATTACGTTTTCCTTCTTGATGGATAGCCAAGAGCGACAAGAGCCGTCTGGGTGGCGGCGCGTTGTGGCAGCTCTTAAACGTTCGCGCTACCTGTTTATGCTTGCCTTCCTATTCCGTTTGCAATTGTACGTTTTCGGCTTTCCCACGAGTCCGGCGAGCGAACTTTTGCGGGTAGACATTCTGAACTGCATGGGGCTGGCCATGCTAGTGTTATCGCCCATGGCGGTATTTAGCACCCGCGAGCGGATCAGGCTCTGTACCATTATTGGTTTGGTAATCTGCGGGCTAGCTCCTTTAATGAGCATGATCGATCCGTCGATTGGTATTCCAGCATTGGCGCGAGCCTATTTCTTTCCTAGTCTGAATTCGTTCGGCTTCTTCCCCTGGGCTTCGTATCTGGCATTCGGCATAGCGGCGGGCAGCGTGATTCGCATTACAAAGCCGGAAGAGATGCCGCGGCTCATGCTGGGGATGCTGGCGATTGGCTTGGGCTTGGTTATCGGCGCACGTTATGCGGCGGATTTGCCGTATTCGGTCTATCCCAAGACGGATTTCTGGCTCAACAGCCCGGCCTTGGTACTAATCAAGATGGGTGTAGTGCTGGCCACGTTGGCCGTTGCCTATTTGTGGGTGAACGCCGGGCTGAAAACGCAGAATTGGAGCTTGTTCCGGCAACTGGGAACCACCTCTCTACTTGTCTATTGGGTGCATATTGAATTGGTGTATGGCCGCTGGTTGGGGATCTGGAAAGAAGATTTGGGCGTCATCCAAGTACTGCTCTTGACAGTCGTTTTATTGGCGCTGATGCTGGGGCTTTCCCTTTTGCAGACCCGCTACCAGGAATTGGGTTGGATTTTCAAACCCCCGGCCTTGCCGCAACCAGGCCGCGCTTCTGGCGATTGAGCTTTGCAATCCCCAGGATTCATAGCAACGCTAGCCAAATAGAGACTGGTTTTAGCAAGCGTTCGGGCCGAGCGCTGGACGACGCTGAAAAACGCTGGTGGCTTCCGCTAGACTCATAGTCAGCGATTCATACAAAACTCATGCGCCTATTGGTAGTGGAAGACGAAAAACGGATTGCCGACTTCTTGTCGCGCGGACTGCAAAGCGCCGGCTATGCTGTGGACACGGTGAACACCGGCAGCGACGCCGTAGAGATGGTTCATTCCACCGAATACGATCTGGTGGTTCTCGATCTGGGTTTGCCCGATATGGACGGTTTGCAGGTATTGGAGAAAATACGCAACCGTAAAGTGATACCGCCGGTGTTGATCCTGAGCGCCCGCGATTCTGTCGACGATCGCGTAAAGGGCCTGGAGCAGGGCGCTGACGATTATTTAGTCAAGCCGTTTGCTTTCGTGGAACTGCTGGCGCGCGCCCGTGTACTGCTGCGCCGCGGTCAGCCCACGCCGGAAAAGCTGCTGGTGGGTGATTTGACGCTTGATTGTATCCGGCGCAAAGTGACGCGCTTCAACGAAAATATCGAACTCGCGCCGAAGGAATTCAGCATTCTTGAATACATGATGCGCAATCGCGGCCGCCCACTCAGCCGCACGATGATTGTTGAACATGTCTGGGATATGGATTACGACGGGCTCACGAACATCGTTGACGTCTACATCCGGCATTTGCGCAGCAAAATCGACGATAAATTCCCCTTAAAAATGATTCATACCGTGCGCGGCATTGGCTACATGCTGGACGCGCCCGAAACAGCAGCAGCTCAAGCAAGCACCGCACCGGCCGAAACGGTCTAACCTCTGACTATGTCCTGGGACCGATTCCCGCAACTGAAGCTATTCCGCACGCTGCGCTTTCGGCTCGCAGGAACATATTTATTTATCTTCGCGGTGGTACTGGTCCTGGTTGCCATCGCCGGCACCACCAATCTGAACCATATTCTCGAAAGCGAGAGCGTTCAAACGCTGGACGACGAGCTAGGCGCGCTTAAAGGTTATATCTATTTTGAAGGCGACACCCACGTTCCGTATTGGTTCCTGGATCCGAGCGATCCGGAAGAGGTAAACATTCGCGCACGGTTGAGCGACGTTTTCGTGATTGCCGACGAGCGGGGGACCCTCGATCCGCTTTCGTCAGTGCCGCGCTCGCTCGCGCAATTAAGCAACCGGAACATGATCGTCAAGGAACTGGAGCTAATCCGCAAAACCCAGGAGCCGGTGTTTAAGAAAATCGTCAGCACCGACAAAATTCCCTACCAAGTCATCAGCAGCACCCTGCGCGATAAAGATACCGGCGCCCGCTGGTATGTGGCGGAAGGGCGGGCTTTGGTGGACGACAACACCGTACGCCGGACGTTCCGGCGAAATCTGTTGATCTACCTACCACTGGCATTGGTGTTGTGCGCCGTGGTGAGTTGGTATTCGGCCGGGCGTGCCTTGCGTGCTCTGCAATCCGTTGATAGCGCTGCAAAAAAGGTGACCGGTTCCAATCTCGGTTTGCAAATTCCCCGCCGCGGAGCCGACGACGAACTCGACCGCCTCATCGATTCCTTTAATGAAATGAGCCGACGTCTCAAAGCCTCGTTCGAACAAGTGCGCCAGTTTTCTACAGACGTCTCGCACGAACTGCGCACGCCGCTCACCGCGATTCAGGGCCAATTGGAGGTGGCGCTCTTCACTGCTACCACCAAAGAGCAACTGAAAGAAGCTATCGAAAACGCTTTGCAAGACGTGGAGCGCCTCGCAAACCTGGTGCGCGCCCTGCTGCTGCTTTCGCAATCGGAATCGGGCCAGATTCCCATGCACAAAAACCAGCTTGACCTGGGCCGCCTAGTGGAAGACATTGTCGATCAGTTCCAGATTCCCGCCGAAGCCAGCAGCCTGCGACTGTTGCACACAACGACCCAGCCCGTGCCTTGTGAAGTGGACCGCACGCAGATCGAACGCGTGATGACCAATCTTCTGTCAAATGCCATTAAATACACACCGGCGGGAGGATGGGTGAAGGCGTACGCCGAGCCGTTAGGGAATCAGGTGCGGCTGGTAGTAGAAGATTCGGGCGTTGGCATTCCAGCCAGCCATATCCCGCATATTTTCGACCGCTTCTACCGCGTGCCCGACCCGAACCCGGAGAAAGGCCTCGGTCTCGGCCTTAGTTTTGTCGCCGCGATTGTCAAGGCGCACGGCGGCGAAATTAACGTGCACAGTGACCCCGGCAAAGGCTCGCGCTTTGAAGTGCTGTTGCCGGCCGGCGCTGTAACGGCCAGCGTTCCCGTCCGCAACGTCACTTCACCGGCTTGATACTGGCCGTGCAGTAGCCGCGCGCGGCTTGAAATTCCGCAGCAACTCATTGCTTCCGTGCGGAGAGATTGGCCTGGCTGGGGCGGGCACGCCTGCGTTGCCGCCGGGATGTCCGAGCTACGACGGGACGCCGCGCAGTCACCTTCGCAACGGCAAGAGAGCTTACTGTTAGCGGCGGCGCGGCGGCGCTTGCCTTGGAAACCGCTACGCCGCTCGCCGTTCCAACCGGAGCTGCCGCTACCATAGT
>PMSX01000273.1 GCA_003167495.1 Bryobacterales bacterium
ATTCGTGGACACTACACTAGGCACTTGTACCGGCGCGGTACCCGACACAGAGCTCCGCACCATTACCGTAGACTACACAGTCGAGTTCGCGCGCGTTGTCCGCGAACGAAGTCCCAACGCCGCCTTCTCCTTCTTGAGTGGGAACGGCGCGGACCCGACAGGACGAAGCCGGATGGCATTGGCGCGCTATAAGGGTCAGGCTGAGAACGCGCTATTCGCAATGGCGTTCCCACGCTCCTATATCTTCCGCCCAGCTTACATTTACCCTGTTGAGCCGCGAAGGGAACCCAATTTCAGTTATCGATTGTTACGTGCGATTTACCCGGCCTTTCGGCTGATCTTCCCCAACTTGGTGATTGCAGCTGACGATTTAGGCCGGGCTATTGTGGACGCTACCATGCGCCAAGGTGATGCCGGAGGCATGGTCTTCGAGAACCGAGACATCCGAGTTATGCGCGCATCGCGCGATACAGCGAGGTGACGTAGTGCCTTTGGGGCACGGAAAGGTTTCTGCTAACTGTGATGGACACGACTTCAAGTACGGTTCATATGGCATTTAACACTGCTCTACTTCTTGCGGGTACAACTAAGACTGCGGAATTAGCGGTGTTGGACGGTATTGACGCTTGCGAAAACATCTCGCATGATAGCCTGCTGATTGAAACCGTCCGGTCTACGATCCGGCGACGAACGGAATCGCCAGCTGTTCCTGACGGAATCAACCTCCTTCCCTCTGAACTACGACGCCTTTTTGGCTTGCAACCGGTGTCTCGGGATTGCTTTGTTCTTCGAATTCTTGTCCAACTCCCTCCTGCGGTGTGTGCGGAACTTCTCGACATTTCCATCACTGAATATGAGGTCGCTTTATTTGGAGCGTTGAACCAATTCCCGCTCCTCTCATCTATTAAGGTCGCAGGCGATGCCCTAGAGTAGAGTGGAAGCGTTCAGCGATTGTGTCATCGCGTCATTCTCCACATCCGTCATCAAACCTCATTTTGCAGCGTCTTTTTATTGTCATTTTTCGTAAGTTATTGAAAACATGGAGCCGGAGACCGGGCTCGAACCGGCGACGTCCAACTTGGGAAGTTGGCACTCTACCACCGAATTGCTCCTGCCGATCAAATGCCTAATACAAGCTTTGGAATTAACACAAAAACGATTCGACTACAACAACCCTTTTTATCCGACATACCCCTTCTATAATTGTGTCGCCATATAGGTGCGCATAAATAATTCGACATAGAGTTCAAAAAAGGGACGCGGCAGATCCGCGATCTCCTGCGGATGATGGCGCACATGATCGAATCTGCGGAGGAGCGCGTCACAAAGATCCTGCGAACGCTCAAGAAGCGGTTGTGTGTGACGTGTTTGCGCGTGTAATTCCAGATTCGTTCGGTGGCTTTCAAACTCGGGGAAGTAGGGCGGAAGCTGAAAGACTTCGATAAAGCGTCGGTTGGCTCTGAACCAGTCATAGGTTTCCTGCGTCTTGTGATACAACGCGTTGTCCTGAATCAGATAGATCCGGTGGCAGCGGTAGAAAGTGGGCACCACTACCTGCTCCAGGAAAGCTCAGATAGGTCTCCCACTGAAAGTAATCCTGCTGATGAAGATAGATGAAGCTCGCGTTGTCCAGACGCACGGCTCCGAAAATCTTCTGCGTGTTGCGCTCGCCAGGCGTAGGAATCTGCCGCTGGACGTCCCTGTTTGCCCTAGTGGGTTGTCCCTGAGATATCGCTAGCATGTGTGAATACTCTTACGAGCGTCAGAATATTTCCATTTAAAAGGCTTGACGGTCTTTTGGTAGAGGCGGATGTAGCGGATGATTTTGCGTCTAAGATCGGCGACTGAGGTGAAGATGCCACGGTCAATCACATCTCGCTGTAGCTCGCTGAACCAGCTTTCAACCTGATTGAGCCATGACGAGTAGGTCGGTGTGAAGTGCAGAGTCACATTGGCGTGCTCCACCAGAAACTGTTTCACCAAGTTGGTTTTGTGCGCAGAGAAGTTATCCAGAATCACACGCACCTCTCGCTCGACGGGTTGGGTGGCGACGCCTCTTCCAGAAATGCCACAAAGTCTTCGCTGGTATGTCGCGGAGCTGTCTGCCCAATCACCTCGCCAGTATGGGGATTCAGCGCCGCATAAAGCGACAGAGTGCCATGGCGATAGTATTCAAAACCATGCCTTTCCGCCCGTCCTGGCGAAAGCGGCAGGCGTTGGTCCAGCCGGTCCAGCGCTTGAATGGCACTCTTTTCATCCACGCAAAACACTGCCGCATTTTCCGGGGCATTGAGGTAGAGTCCAATGATGGCCGCCGCCTTTTCTTCAAACTGTGGATCGTTGGTGGCCATGTAGCGCTCCAGCCGATGCGGCTTCAGTTCGGCCTCCTGCCAGATCCGAGCGATCAGATTCTTGCTCACCTTCATCACTGCGGCCATTTTTCGTAACGACCAATGCGTCGATCCATCAGACGGGGCCTGTCTGGTTCGATCCAGCACCTTGGCTCGCAGCGCTGCTGTCAGTTTCCTCGGCGGTTGGCCGGGGTGAATGGTAGCCAGTCCGAGTAATCCATCGTTTTGATAGCGTTGCTTCCAGCGCGAAATCGTGGAGGGTGGGATTCGAAGTTGCTCTCCAATCTCGGTATAACTACAGCCTTCATCGAGGAGCAGCATCTCAAATCGTAGGCGGTAACCCTCTAGTGAAGAGATTCTCGGCAAGGCGGGCTTCGATCTCTTTTGCGAGACCAACTGCGCCGAGTTCTATCACGCGAAATTGGGACGTCCGTCGCTGGTGCCTGGCCTCTACTTTCGAGTGATGATGATTGGCTTTTTCGAGGGACTCGATAGCGAACGAGGCATCGCCTGGCGACTGGCCGACTCCCTCACCCTGCGGCAGTTCCTTTCGATTGGGCTCGACGAGAAGACACCTGATCACGTAACGATCTCGCGAACCAGGCGGCTCATCGACGCCGAAACACATCAACGAATCTTCCTGTGGGTGCTGGAGCGTCTGGCCCAGGGCGGACTGATCAAAGGCAAAACCATCGGCGTAGACTCGACCACGCTGGAAGCCAATGCGGCCATGAAATCCATTGTGCGGCGCGACACGGGCGAGAGCTATAGCCCGTACTTGAAACGCCTGGCGGAAGCAGAAGGCATCGATGCCAAAGATGCCGCCGCCCTACTCCGCATGGACCGCAAACGCAGCAAGACGACTTCGAACGAAGACTGGGAAAGCCCGAGCGACAGCGAAGCCGAGATCACCAAACTGAAGGACGGACGCACGGCTCTGGCCTACAAAGCCGAGAACGCCGTGGACATGGAAACCGGCGCGATCTTGGCGGTCACTACGCATGGCGGTGCGGCTGCCGATACAGCAACCTTGGAAGAAACAGTGATCGAAGCCGGCATGGCGGTGGCGGAAGTAAGCGCGGAGAAGACTTCTGCCGGGAAGTATGAAGTGCATGCGGGCGGTGTCGAAGAAGTGGTGGCCGACAAGGGCTACCACAGTAACGATGTCGCCGTTGACCTCAAGGAAATGGGTGTGCGTAGTTATGTGGCCGAACCGGATCGTGGTATTCGCAATTGGGAGGGCAAAGATGCCGCCAAGGCGGCAGTCTATGCCAACTGACGGCGAGTGCAGGGTGAGCGCGGCAAGCAACTGCAGCGGCAACGCGGGGAACGCATCGAGCCCAACTTTGCGCACCAGTTTGACACTGGCGGCCTGGATCGACTCTACGTGCGAGGAATAAAGAATGTCCACAAGAAGTTCCTCATTCAGGCGGCGGCCTGCAATCTTGCCCTTCTGATGAGGTTGCTCTATGGAGCGGGCAAACCCAGAGCCGCTTATGATCGTGCGGTGGCAGCTCTTTTCGCGTTTTTGGCTGTCCTAACAGCCGATCACGGCTCCGTTACGGCATGGTCCGCGGACTTAGACGAACAACTCGGAACCTCTGTAGCAATCTACATTCTAGTCGTTTTTATGAGCCAACGGAAAAACAGGCCGGTTTAGACACGGGCTGCTAGGATGTATCTCGTGCAGGGTCTCCAACTCGAGACGGTCTACGCGACGAACAGTCGCGCGATCGCTCGAGTGGCCAAGGTGACCGAAGGGGGACTCTTCCTCAAACTACATTCCGGGCCGAGTCGCGAATCGGGTGCCCCACATCTGGATTCTTGACGAGCAATGAACGCAATCGAGATTCTTTGTCTAATCTGCCGATGACGGTTAAGGAAGCCTCGCGGTTTTTGGGCGTTAGCCCTCAGACGGTGTATCTTTGGGTTGAGCGAAAGCAGATTCCCCACTTCCGCGTAATGGGACGGAACATTCGATTCTTGAAATCGGATTTGAAGCCCTTCCGCGCTCAATTTAAACAAGAGGTGGAGGATGGCAAGGCCGCGGAATCAACGAACACGGTTGACTGGAGTGAGGCGCAGCGACAACTTCGCGAACGGCTGGACACCAGAGATAACAACTCCCTTGAGACTCTCCCGAAGGGGAAGCAACTCACATTTAACGAATGGGTGGATATCTTCTTGTTGAACTATTCCAAACCGCCGATTCGCGCAGCGAAAACTCACGAGGCCAACGAGAATGCATTAAAGATTCTTCGGCCCGTGTTCGGATGCAGCAAGCCCTTGGACATCGACGGGACGCAGATCGAATTTCATCTTCGAATGCGGCTTCAGCAAAAGCGGCGTGTACGGCGAAAATCTGGAATCTTTGAACTTGGCACTTTAAAGGCGACAAGTGTTCATCAAGAGTTCCGGGTCTTACGGCGAATCTTCAGCGTGGCGGTGAAAAGAAACTCATTCCAATTAATCCGTACTCTGCGGTTGAGTTTCCCGTCATGGTCAAAGGTTTGTTCCGGCCACATTACATGACGTGGTCGGAGCAGGCAATCGTTGAGCGACAGGCCCCGGCATACCCGCGCAACGTTATCCGGATTATCACGGAAGCGGGTTTGAGGGTTTATAAGGAGCTTGCCGGCATGAAGAAGGAGCAGGTGGACATCGCCAACAAGGTGGTGTTCGTCTCGGATTCCAAGACTCCTACCGGGATTTCGGAAGTCCGTTAACCGAGTTGGCGGCTACAGCAGCATTCAGGACCAACTGGAGCTTGCTGGCCCAGGTCCTTGGCTCTTTCCCAGAACTAGTATTCCCAAATGAACACCAGCAGAATTTTACAAAAGTCTGGCGAGCAACCCTTCGACGCGCAAGGTGTAACTTATTTCAGAATCTATGACCTGCGGTCGACCACGCAAGGCGTCTCTGTGCCGGGGGTGTGGCCGACGAATCGGTCCCGCAAATGCTACGTCAAACAGATGCAAGGGTATTCAAGAAATATTCGCAAATGAAACTGCAAATGAAGCGGGAAGCTCTAAAGCCCCTGAACCGAAAGGCTGGCGACGCCGCATCTGGCGAGAATTTTGATACGGGAGGCGAAGAATGAACGAGTTCGGATACACTTCTGATACGTTCTTAGCTTATGGAAATTGGACTAGAGAGTGCGTGTATGAGTAAGGTATTGAAAATAAAACTTTCACATGGTGGGCGGTGCAGGGATCGAACCTGCGACCTCCTGCTTGTAAGGCAGGCGCTCTAACCGGCTGAGCTAACCGCCCAATAAAGGGACTCTTCGATTCTAAAACACTTCCGGAATTTGCGATACTGTCCCGCCCGCACAATCGGCCCTTTGCCCGCGCGAGCGCACAAGAAAACGGGGCACCCGTTTCAGGCGCCCCGCTTTCCTATCTAACCGCTCTTCTATCAGCGTTACCTTGCCGCCGCCTTTGCCTTCGGCGCTACGCTGGTCCGGCTTACCTTCGTGGGCCGTCCGGCTTTCACCTTGTGCGCCACGCCGTTCATCGCCGTAGCGGCCGAAGAAGATCCGTTCGACGATCCGTTGCCGCTACCACCGTTCCGCGCGGCGCCGTTGGGTGTCAGCTTGCCGAGCACCACAGATCTGCGAGCACCCGTTGCCATAGGGACGTTCGACGGTCTTTGATGCGCCGTTTCATATGCCATCACCGCAAACGCGATGGCTTCCTTCGCGTCCACGTCCAGTCCCACTTCCGTGCTTTCCTTCACCGGAATGGGGTTCATCGCTTTGCTCAGCATCCGCATCAACGTCGGGTTGTGCGTGCCGCCGCCGGAGACGAACACTTCATCCACCCGCATCTCGGGTGTCACAAAGTTCCGCACGCCCAGCGCGATGCTTTCCGCCGTCAGCGCAGTGGCTGTGGCAATCAGGTCTTCACTGCTCAGTTCGGTATCAAGCAACTTGGTCACGAACTCCGCGCCATATTGCTCGCGGCCCGCCGTCTTCGGCGGTTTCGCCCGAAAATATTTGTCTCGCAGCAGCTTGGCCAGCAATTTCGGATCGACCTGCCCCGACGCGGCAATGGCGCCATCGCGGTCGTACGTCTGCCCGCCCTGCGTAATACGGCTCACCAACTGGTCAATCACCATATTGCCTGGACCCGTATCGAACGCGATCACCCGATCCGTACTGGTGTTCGGTGGAATCGCGGTCAAATTGGCTATACCGCCAATATTCACCGCTACCCGCCCGCGACCCCGATGACGGATCAATAAGTAATCAAGATAAGGCACTAGCGGAGCACCCTTTCCGCCGGCGGCGACATCCCGCTCGCGGAAGTTTGAAATCACATCGATGCCGGTCCGTTCGCTTATGACACTGGACTCACCGATCTGAAAAGTGCTCGCTACCTTCTTACCCAGGTACTGCGCGCCTTGACCCTCATGAAAAATGGTCTGCCCGTGACAGCCGATCAGCTTAATCGTGTTAAGCGGTATCTGCGCCCGTTCAGCCGTTTCCTCTAAGGCCTCAACGTAGAGTTCCCCCAGCAGAAAGTTCAGCCTGGAAATATCTCCCGTTTGCGTGCTGGTGTTGGACACCGCCAGCAACGCTTCACGGATTTGTCTTGGATAGGGGACCGAATGACTCGTCAAGACGTTTATCTTCGCCTTGAAGCCCGAACCGGTGATGTCGATGATCGCCACATCGATCCCGTCGAGCGAAGTCCCGCTCATGATGCCTGCTATTCTCATCTCTTTAGCAACTCTTGCTGCAATTCCTGCAGAATCTGCAATGCTTCAACCGGCCGCAGCTCATTAATATTCAAAGCCCGAATCCGGTCCGCGAACCCCTGGTTTACGGGTTCGAATAACCTGATTTGTAGGGGAGCGTTAGCTTCATCCGACGCCAGTTCTTCACGCACCGAATGTTCCCTTACTTCATGATGCAATAAAACTGACCTCGCGCGCTCGATTACTTGCATAGGAAGTCCTGCCAAACGGGCCACTTCAATACCATAACTTCGGTCTGCCGGTCCTGGTTCTACCTTTCTTATGAACAAGATCTGGTCATTTGACTCCTTTACGGCGACATGTAAATTTCTTACACCAGAAAGTTGATCCGCTAGCTCGGTTAGCTCGTGATAGTGGGTCGCAAATAGTGTTTTTGCTCTAATTTTAGCTTCAACGTACTCTACAACCGCCCAAGCCAGAGCTAATCCATCGTAAGTTGATGTTCCTCTGCCGATCTCATCTAGTACTATAAAACTGCTAGAGGTGGCGGTATTAAGGATCGCCGCCGCTTCTGTCATCTCCACCATAAACGTGGACCGACCGCGCGCCAAATTGTCAGCCGCACCAATTCTGGTAAACACTCGGTCGACGACAGGCAACAGAGCTGCTTCCGCCGGTACAAACGAACCCATCTGCGCCAAAATCAAAATCAAAGCCGCCTGCCGCAAGTAGGTTGATTTGCCGCCCATATTTGGTCCGGTAATCACGCCGATATAGTCCCCTCCAGAATGGAGGTATAAGTCGTTCGGGATAAATCTCGCCGCATCTTTCTCAGCCAGCTTTTCGATCACGGGATGCTGCCCGGCGTCAATCCTCATCTCGCCCGAGTCGGTGAACTTGGGCCGACGGTACCGGTTCTCCACGGCTACGTGTGCCAGAGTCGCCGCGACATCCAGTTCCGCCACTATGGCCGCCGCTGCCTTAATCCGTTGCGCCTGTTCCGCGGCAAAGGCGCGCACCTGCTGGAAGATTTCGCGTTCCAGCGTCAGGATCTTTTCCTCCGCCGAAAGCACCTTGGCTTCCAGCTCTTTCAACTCCGGCGTGGTATATCGTTCAGCATTGGCCAGCGTTTGTTTGCGTTCGTAGGAGGCAGGTACCAGCGCCATGTTGGCTTTGGAGATTTCAATGTAGTAGCCAAAGACATTATTGAAGCGGACCTTCAGCGATTGAATCCCGGTTTGCCCGCGCTCGCGGGTTTCAATTGCGGCAATATACTGCTTGCTGTTACGGCTAATATTGCGCAGTTCATCCAATTCGGCCTGGAATCCGCCTCGAATCGTTCCGCCATCGGCAAGGTTTACCGGCGGCTCATCTGCGATCGCACTCAGAATCTTGTCCCGAACATCTGGCAGCAAATCGAATTCGCGCCGCAAACTGGCTGTCTCGAGCTGTCCGGAAATATTCGTCAAAAGCGGCAGTTGTGCGAGCGAACGCCCGAGTCCCAGCATGTCGCGCGGCGAGGCCGTACCCAAAGTCACTCTCGCTAGCAGCCGCTCCAGGTCCTGAATGCCCGCCAGAACCTTTCGCAAATCGCCGCGCAGAATCACCTTGCCCGCCAGTTCCCCCACGGCATCCAGCCGCGCTTCAATCTCTTTCGATTCGCACGCGGGATTCAGTAGACGTCGTCGTAACAAGCGGCCGCCCATGCCAGTGACGGTTTTATCCAACACATGAATCAGCGTTGCTTCGCGGCTTTCGCCGGCAAAGAGCGGTTCCACCAGTTCCAGGTTGCGCACCGTGGCGCCGTCCAGCACCATATGCTCGTGCCGCTGATAGTATGCGGGCAGATTCAAATGGCTCAAGGCTGATTTCTGCGTCTCGCGCAAATAATGCAACACTGCGCCCGCTGCCGCCGTGGCCAGGGGCTTGTCGCTGAGCCCACACCCGTCGAGTGACAGCAATTTGAAATTCTCTAGAATCTGCCGGCCCGCATAATCGCCCCCAAAGACCCAGCTATCGATTGGGGTCTCTAAACATGGCGCACCTAACTGGATTCCTTCCGGATGCAGCACTTCGCGCAAATTGAGCGTCTCCATAGCCGACGGCAATTCATTGAGGCCGATCTCCGTTGTGCGGAACTCGCCCGTCGATAGATCGGCGTAGGCCAGGCCGCAGCGTTCGCCTTTGCTGTAAACAGCGCCCAGGTAGTTGTTCTCGTGCGAGCGTAAAAGATTCGAATCGGTAGCCGTACCTGGCGTAACCACGCGCGTGACTTCGCGGCGCACCAGCTTCTTTCCGGGTCCGGCCTCTTCCATTTGCTCGCAAATGGCCACGCGATAGCCCCGCTGAATCAGTCGCGCAATATAGCTTTCGGCGGCATGATACGGCACACCGCACATGGGTATCGCTTCGCCGCGTTCCTTGTTGCGGGCGGTCAGGGTAATTTCCAGCACGCCCGCCGCCGCTACCGCATCTTCATGGAACAATTCGTAAAAATCGCCCAGGCGGAAAAACAGCAGCGCGCCCGGCACTTGCTTCTTGGCGGCCTGATATTGCCGCATCAATGGAGTAGAGGGTTCTTCGCTCACTATGCGTCTTCTAAAGCGCGCGGGCGTGCCCTTTTACGCTCTTGACATTCTTAACACTGTCACGAGTGGCGCATGTTTTGCAAGCGGTGCCAAAAAAAATCGGCCTTTGCAGTCCGGAGACGCGAAGACCGAACTGGTCGTCTTACTTCTCTGCTGCTTTACTTCTTGACGAAGCGCCGGCGAAACAGGAAGCCGAGACCGGTAAAGCCAGCGCCGAGCAAAGTGGTTGCGCCGGGCTCGGGAGTGGTGGAGACTTCGCCGGTGACCAGAGCCGGGTCGGTATTGCCGCTACAGCCGATGAACACATCTTCGGACTTGGGTTGGCTAGAGACGTAATACGAAGACAGGGCGTCCGCGGAATAGGACCCCGAAGAGAACCCACAATTGCCGGAATCATTGCACAGCGCGCCACCGGTGTATCCGATGAGGTTATCCTTGCCGTTTTGCAAAGCCAAGCCCAGAACAAGAGTATCGCCGCCGTCGCTTAGGTTGACATTCTCCCAAAAGCCGTGACTATTGTAATCGCCGCCGCCGTTGTTGGCGAGTGTGAAGATCCCGGTGATCCCGCTGATGGTCAGATCGGCGGAAGTAATGGTCCCGCTGACGGTATTGATGTCAAGGCTTCCGGAAAGCGTGCTGTCGTTCTCAAAGGTGCCGCTCACGTCGAACGTCTGCGAATTCGAAATCGGTGCAGCGGAAGCGCCGCTGACAGCTGCAAAGCCGAGGAAAGCCGTTGCCAATCCAAAGTTCATCAAGTTGAATGATTTTGAAAAGTTCATTTTGTAATTCCTTTCGGTATAAAGTTGGCCTTGGCAACCTTCAGTTCCGCGGCTCATGAAAGTAGTTTGCGCTAAACTTCGATTTCGCGCTGCCCTATGCGCGTGGTGGATACTGGGGACAAACCCCAAACTTGAAGCCACTCACTCAGCACTATTGCCGAGTTACGCGCTACGAAGTAGGGTTGCGTTGCAAACTCGTTCGAGTTATGGACATCTGCTTGAAAGCGTTGGGAGATGACGCAAAACGGCCCTCAAAAGCATCGCGCCTTTGCGACGTAAGTTGGCATTGGCGTTTGGAATTTGCCGTGCCTGTCCGGTACTCGTTTGCGGTAAACCGCTAGTCCTGGAATGAACCCGCTAGGCGTACAGTCCGCGGCGCCGGATAGCATCGGCCACGCGGTCCAGCGCCAACATGTACGCCGCTGTCCGGTTATTCACGTCGTGCTTGTCGGCGAAATTGCTGACGTCCCAGAAACTGCCGATCATGATTTCTTCCAGCCGCTCATTCACGAGCTTTTCGTTCCAGAAGTAGCCTTGCCGGTCTTGCACCCACTCGAAGTAGGAGACCGTGACGCCGCCCGCGTTGGCCAGAATATCTGGAATGACAAACACCTTGTTTTCAGCCAGAATTGAATCTGCCGCGAAGGTTGTGGGGCCATTCGCGCCTTCGCACAAAATCTTCGCCTTGATCTTGCCGGCATTGGCTGACGTAATCACGTTTTCGCGCGCCGCTGGAATGAGCACCTCACAATCCAGCAACAGCGCTTCATCTTTGTCTATGTCTTCGCCTTCGGCAAACCCGCGAACGGAGCCGGTGGCCTTGCGATGTGCCATGAGCTCGGGGATATCAAGACCTTTTTCGTTGAAAACGGCTCCATCGTATTCCACGATGCCTATGACCTTGAATCCCTTCTCTGCCATCAAGCGCGCCGCCATCCCTCCGACATTGCCAAAACCCTGGATAATGACTCGCGTGTTGTAAGGCGCAAGCCCGAACCGCTTCAGGGCTTGCATCGTTACAATCATGCAGCCACGTCCCGTGGCTTCAGGCCGTCCTAACGACCCGCCCAACGCCAGCGGCTTGCCCGTTACCACGGCGGTCACAGTATGGCGTTTGTGCATGGAGTAGGTATCCATGATCCACGCCATTGTTTGTTCGTTGGTGTTCACATCGGGCGCAGGCACATCGCGCTCCGGCCCGATAAATTCGCAGATCTCCGCAGTATAGCGTCGCGTAATCCGTTCCAGCTCGCCCTCGCTGAGCAAATGCGGCTCGCAAATTACGCCGCCTTTGCCGCCGCCAAACGGAATATTTACTACCGCGCACTTCCACGTCATCCACGCCGCCAGCGCGCGCACTTCATCGAGGGATACATCGGGAGCAAACCGTATGCCGCCCTTCGCTGGCCCCCGCGCAATGGAATGCTGCACGCGATAGCCGGTGAAGACTTCAATGCGGCCGTCATCCAGCATCACCGGAATGTTGACCGTCAATTCCATGCTCGGCGTCCGCAATACCTTGCGCATGCCGTCTTCCAGCCGCAACAACTCGGCCGCTTCGTTGAAACGATGGGCCGCCGATTGCCATGGGTTCAATTCCTGGTCAACCTGCGGCGGTGCCGCTTCCAAAATCATCTTTCACGTCCTTTGACATTCTTAACACGACGGGAGTGGCGGCGGTGGTACTGCAATCGCTGTCGACTTGTTTCCTGCTAAGCTTAGATTGACCCTTGATGTGGGGGCGCAACGGATTCGACGGGATTGAATCGTTGTGTGAAGTCGTGTCGGGTTCCGAGCTCCCGTAAAACGATCGGAAAACAACAACTGCCAACAATCAGCAGTTTGCTTACGCTGCTTAATTAAATAAGTAGCCGCTCCAGCTAGTGAGCCTGTGCGCTAGTGAGTGAGCGTCATTTTGCAGGATAGGGCGTAGGCTTCGGTCCGGAGCTGAAGCCCGAGATCAATCGGACTAGGCGGCGATCGCTTTTGCCGGTTCTTTAGGTCGCCGTTGAAATATTAGAATCGGAAACACACGTAGTCTTTGCATGGCGGGCTTTTTCGGACGCGGGTTCAACTCCCGNNCTCACGTACCTTTTACGTACCTAGTACCCTGCTAAAATTGGCTCATGCTTCGCATCTATCGGCGGCATGAAAAGCGGTGTAAGCTCACTTCCAAGTCTGACCCGAACTGCCCTGGCAAATTGAAATGCCCGGTGTGGATCACGGGCACCCTCCAAGATGGCACCGCGATCAAACCGAAAAGTTTGAACACCCGCAACTGGTCGGCGGCTGCGCTGCGCGCACTCGAAATGGAAGCCGGCGAAAAAAAGAAGGAGACGCCAGCGGCGAAAATTCCGGTCGCTGGCGCGATTGCATCNNCACCGGACACCAAGCGGAAAATAAAACTACTGACGGACCGGTTGCAGGCGTTTCTTGAAAAGCGTTCTATCTTCCATATTGCCGATGTGAAACTCCCGGACCTCTCCGCGTTTCGTGAAACCTGGACCGGTGCCGATACCACGCGTAGGCGCGACCAAGAAATTCTAAAATCGTTTTTCTGGTATTGCGCCCATTCAGACTTTCTCACCAAGAATCCCGTCATCCATCTCGATCCCATTTCGGTCACACGAGCGAAGACAGAACCATTCACGCATGAGCAACAAATAGCGATCTTCAATGCCCTGCCCAATTTCCCGGACGAGTACGGACGCCGGGGCACAGCCATCGCCGCCCAGACGAAAGCCTTCGTGTACGTGCTTCGCTATACAGGCATGGCGATAGGGGATGTGACGAAACTTGAAAAGGCCGATGTCGAGGGATGCCGCATCAAAACGTATCGAAAAAAAACCGGCGAAGATGTATTCGCCAAAGTGCCACAATTCGTGGTCGATGCCCTACGGGATGCCCCACATGACAGCGAGCAATTTTTTTTCTGGACGGGCGAAGGATTGGTTCACACGCGCACGAGCAAGTGGGGGAACCGCATCCGAAAACTTTTCAAGCTTGCCAAAGTAGAAGGCACGCCCTACATGTTCCGCCATACGCTCGCCCGTGATTTCCTAGAAGACGGCGGAAGTATGGCCGAACTCGCCGAACTTCTCGGCAACTCCACGCGCGTCTGTGAGCGCTATTACTCGAAGTGGGACAAGCGCCGCCAGGATCGGCTTGAACGAAACCTCGATAGGCTTCGTGAGAACGATCCGATCACAAAGATGCTCAGCACGACCGAAGGATTTCGACCGGCATTCGGAGCCACGTATTAGCCACGCGGATCTCCTTCTCCCTCTTTGAGATCGACAGATTCAAAAAGAAAGTGAGCGTTGCCGACTGACAGGCTTCTCTAAATGCGAAGTTTCGTCGCCACGTGCTTGCTCTCACCGCTTCAGCTATGATTTCTGGATGGCGAAAGTAGACGCTAAAATCACGCAAGAAACCAACGATTGCGTGGCGAAGATCCTTTCATTCTTATCATCCCCAGGGATAGAGAATGATCGGTGCCGTCGTATTATTGAAACTCTTCATCAAAGATGGGTTCTTGATAAAGAAGCGACAATCCATCAGGATGAGCTCACGAGCGAGATTGGCTTAAGTTTGGATGGCGATCATAAGATGGCCAATACAAATGCCGTTCGGAACAGCGTCAGCAAACTTAATAACAAAAAAATCCCGCAGTTCTACGGAAAATACTCAGATGCCACAATAATAATCGACATACACGAACCCTTTCGGAATTCCGGTTACCGACTCCGCGTTCGCCGCAAACTTTATGAACACGCTGAGGAGACCGAAAAACTCCCAATAGTGTTCATCAGCCGAGCGCAAACGAAGGAGTGGTTTCGAAAGACAATTTGTGAGTCTCGGGATGTATTGTATGTGAGCATTGGCTCACAACAGGCGATTGACCAGATCCATGCTTGGTTGCAGAGTGGAACCATCGAAGCCGAACATTTCAGGGTTCTAACGTGGCGGCCAAAATCAAGCGAGTCGGCGTTTGCGTTCGCCGATCATAAGGGACAAAAAGGCCCGTGGTTCGTCGGCAAATTGGCTCGCGCTTGGCAACGGTGGAAGGATGTAGAAAAGGAATATCCCACAAAGGTGGAGGTGTACTGCTACCAATCTGCGCCCACTATGCTTGGCACATGCGATTCTGATAGGAGTCTTAAAGTCGAGCTCATTCCATTTCATCGACCCAACAGGAAACACGGATATCACGAGTGCGGTAACGTCGACAGCCGCCCCGCACTACTGATTAACGCCGCCGACCACCCACAGGCATTTTGTTTTTTCAAAAATGCATTTGAGGATTTGTGGATCGACTCAATGCACCGCGCCTTGAAAAAAGACATTCATCCTTCCTGGAAGGAAAAAAGGCTAACGCTACTCAAAGCTCGGGGGCTCGACGTTCAATCTAGGTAGTGTGTAGGTAGCTCGACGTAGTTACAAAAGAGCGACGTGGAAATACCTACTAACGACTTTCTTTTCAACGGCTTATGTGAGAAATAAAGAAATAGGGACTTCGGCGTTAGCGCGCCGAAGTCCCCTATCGACTGCTCCACATAGCGGAGCGGCCGGCAGTTCACCAAAGAAAGAATTTGGCAAAATGCCCACATATAACGAAACGGCGAGCTTGAGGTTACGGTCGCAAGGAACGCAGAAGGTATCAGAGGACTTCCTACAAGAGCAGGATCTCGACATTCAGGTTGGCGATGACAGCAGTTATCCCTCAAAGCTCTACCCCACACCAGTCGATGAACAGTGGACTGAAGATGCGTTAGAACGCTTCGCTCACTGGTTGAGTTAGCGGGCGACGGAATATGTTCACATACGAAACCCGTGAGCGATGATATGTTCGACCCGACCGAACGCCATTTCACCGTAAGTGAACTCGCAGCGGCGTGGAACGTTTCTGAGGACAAAGTCAGAGAGATCTTTCGCGGCGAGCCCGGCGTCTTAAAACTCGGCAAACCCGCGAGTAGGCGAAAGCGCGTTTATCGGCCAATCCGAATTCCCGAAAGCGTCGCTGCGCGCGTGTACGCACGACTCACTAATAGTGTCAGCGCCTAGCCGCTACCAAACCACAACCAATTAGCTCAGTTGTTTCAAATTCTAAAACCGCTGCGAGCATACGCTCTATGCCCAGCGAGGAGGTCACAAAAAATGGATCTGCTTTACCTGATCGGCATTATCATCATCGCGGGCATCATCTGTATCTTTATAGCTTCCGCGATCATTGATCTCTTGGCGCAAAAACCGAAACTGGTCGCGGAACCCAATCCGGGGGATATGAAGGCCGGAAGGCTCGACCCCGCACGAACCTACGCGTATCTCTATCCCACGGGGCGCGAAGTGTTCTTCCCGAAAGTCGCCATCGCCAAACCCGTCTATGAAATTACCTTTACCGGCCTCTTACAAAATCGCAGTAGCCGCTTCGCTGATGCGCTGCATATGACCGATGAATGCGGCAACTTTAAGTGGCACATCGAGTGGCTCCGCGTGAACGGCCAAAAGCTAACACACTCGATGTCTGAGCTGATTGAAGAGGACAGGCTTGAGCATCGCTATACATTCCATATTGACGGCAGGTCAGAAAGGCTTACGCTCTCCGTAGACAAACAAGAATCCTGGTCGGGCGCGATCACGGCAACCGTAAAATTGATGCCGCCGGAGACGCCGAGGATCGAGGACGTTGTCGCCGCACGGAAAGCGCGGGTGGAAGCCAAATGGGAAGAGGAAAAAGTAAGCACCAAATTCGCCGAACAGATCGAGGCACTCTGTGTTCGCTCGCAGGCGTTCCGTAACTGGGCAGACCCGGAGTATCGAAAGAAATTCGCAGAAGTCCACGCTGATGAACTCATTCGAAGCCAAAGTGAAATTCGAGATGAAGCAACCAAATTCCTTGGGCAAAGCCAAATCGTCCGCTACCTCCGTCGTCATCATGCCGATGTCGTGGAACGTTTCTTGGGGCGGCTCGAAGCACTGCTCATGGCGGAGCGGATCGTCTTGGACAAGCGGCTCGGTGCTGCCGCACCACCTCCGCCACCTCCTCCCAGAAAGAAACTTACCGCCGACGAGGTGCGGGCACTGAAGGTTCGCAAACAACAGGTCGCGATAGGGGACCGCGTGGCCTTGAAGTTGGACAAGATCGAAACCCGGCTCAATATCCGGGAGCGCTTGGAGCAGATGTCGCTCGATGAGGACGAGCGACAGATGTTGGAGGAAGAAATGATCGGCGAAATCGAGGAGGGAGACGAGAGCCATGAGAACGTTCGGACCATCTGAAGAAATGAGCTTCCGGGAATTCACCCAACTGTTCCTCTTGCTGCCGCCCGATACGCGAGGGGTGATGGGCGAGTTCGCACAATTCCTGCGGGCGGGCTGTTCGGAACCGGAGGCGAAGCGGTGGCTGGCCGCCCACCTTTGGGATTTTCCGCAAGAGATGCGGGAGCAACTCGTGATGGCTTTGGCCGCCGACGCCTTGCACACGTCCGCTGTAGAGACCGAAGCCGAGATTCAGGCGGAATTCGTGAATATCTGGAAGAAGGAAGGATTCAGAACCGCGCAATCGTGGTATCAGAGACACCAATCGAGAGGTGGCGGCTGATGATTCCCCGGCTAAAAAAAGGGAAATCAATCCTTATTGGCCACGATGCCGTGACCAACCAAAAACTCTATCTTTTACTCCGCTGGTTAAACAGCACGGGCGCTCATATCATTGGGCCTCCCGGCGAAGGCAAAAGCAGACTGCTTTTATGGCTCTTCCAGTCCCTTTGCCGAATTCCGCGGGCGACTGTGGTCCTCATCAACCCCAAAGGTGCGCTGGCGCGCCAGGCGCGGGACTGGGCGTTGGCGAACGGGCTCACCAAACGGCTCGTCTGGTTCGATCCCGGTGACCGGCAGGCGATGATCGGCTACAATCCGCTCCACGCCAACGGCCTGGGAGTTGCCGCCCACGCGAAAGCGGTGCGTGAATCGATCCGCTCGGCGTGGGGACAATCGAACCTCGACCAAACCCCGCAATTGGCACGCCTCCTCTATTTGTCCTTGGGCGTCTGCCGCGCGTTAGAGTTGAGTATCACCCACGCGGTAGAGCTCCTGCGCTCCGGCGCGGCTGGCGCGCCGCTCCGCCGGAAGGTTCTGCCACGCTTGGCCGCCAATAACGCTCATCAATTTTTTCATGAGTCCCTGGCCTGGTTTGATGCTCTCAATGAACGGCGGCAAGATGAGCTCGGCGCTTCGACCCTCGCACGCCTCGAAGCTTTCATCTCCGATCCGGCGATTGCGGCGATGCTCACCGCACCCTGCTCGCTCGATATGGGCTCGATCATCGGCGACCACAAGATCCTGCTCGTCAATCTGGAAATAAAGAGGCCGCTCGCGATTGATGACGTGAGATTGCTCGGACGGATGTTGGTGAACGACATCGTAAGCCACGTCTTCGCACGGCCTGCCGATGAGCGCGGCCCCGTATATTTCATCCTGGACGAGTGCCACCAATTCCTGACTGACGATCTCTGCCAAGCGCTTGATATGGGGCGCGAGTTGGGGCTGCATGTTATCGCAAGCCACCAGAATCTCGACCAATTGCGCCAAGAGGACCAACAGGGCCGGATCTACGGCTCCGTCATGAAATGCGCCCGGCTCAAGATGATCTTCGGCGATTGCGCGGCGGATGATCTCGACATCCTGCTGCGGAATGCCATGATTGATGGCTTCGATCCCATGAAGGTGAAGAACGAGCTCACGAGCCTCGAACTCGACCCAGTGGAAACGTCCCGGCTCGTCTTTAGCTTCGGCTTAGCGAATGGCCACTCCTCGGCAACCACCCACACCACGTCGACCGGGCGTTCGCGCAGCACCTTCGAGAGCCAGGGCACGACGGTCGGCATGGGGAACGCAATCTCTTCCGGCCATTCGGACGGCGTGTTTGCCGGCGTTTCGGCGGGGGAAATGATGCTTGCGAATGGCGATATCACCATGGGCACGCACGAGAGCTCCGGCACCACCTCCGGCGATTTCATCGGCGAGACATCCATGAACACCGAAAGCTATTCCAATGCCTCCGGCATCCAGGATGGCGTCTCCGAAAGTGAAAGCACGGGAACCAATTCAGGGACGAATTTCGGCATGAGCATGAACGTTGCGAACGTGCCGTTCTATGAATACAAGAAACGGCGCAACGTGTCCTCACGGACGTTCGAAACGGAACAGGAGTATCTGACGAATTGCCTGCAACGGGCGAAGGCGCAGCCGGTCGGCCACTTTCTCCTCAAGCTGCCGAAACAGCGGGCGCGGTTCGTCCGCGCTCCCTTCGTCCCCGATCCTAGAATCACGGAGCGGCGCAAGAGCGCCAATCTGGCGCGCGTCTATGCGCAGCCCTGTTATCTCGACCCTGCGAAAGCCCCTGAACAAGCGCCTCCCGCCCCTTATCAGTTCAAAGAGCCCGAGGTAAAATTCGTAGACGTTCGGGTTCCCTCATCCCGACACAAGCAGCGCCCCCTCGAATTCTCCGAAGCGCCTCCGCCCTCTTTTTTTGAAAAGAAATAATTTTGACCGCACCGTATGGCTACAGAACCGATCAATGGATTCCAGTTGGTGGAGAGCGATCTCGCTCTCTTGAAGCACGCCTATCTGCTGCGGCTGGCGACGATTGACCACTTGGCTTCGCTTACCGGGCGGTCGTATAAGCAGACGCAAAAACGCCTTTCGAAGCTGGAAGAGCGGCGCTATCTCACGTGCCTCACCCGGCGTCCGCAGAAACTTATCTATACGATTGGGCGCGAAGGGGTACCCCTCTTAATAGAGCAAGGGTACGCGCCGCGCGAGCTCGCCGTTACCCGGCTGCGCCAGCTTGAATTGAAAGAGTTCGGCCTCCGCCATGCGGTATTCATCGCCGATATCCATGTGAAGCTATTGCAGGAGACGGAAGCGCAGTCACTCGCCATAACGAAATGGGTGGAAGGATCAACACTTTGGGATTCGGTGACGACGAGTGATAACATCGCGATCCCGATCCGCCCGGATGCGTGGTTCACCGTCGGGAACGAGGAGGGAAATGCCCACTTCTTCCTCGAAGCTGATCGCGGCACTATGGCGCACAGCCGGATGCGTGAAAAGATCTCGGGCTACGCGGCATATTTCCAGCAGCAGCGCCACGTAAAGAAATACGACGGCATGAAAGTGTTCCGTGTTGCGACTATCACGGAAACCCGTGGCCGCGCGAAAGGGCTTGCTGATGAATTTCGCACGATGATGCCGGCGGCCTGGCTCGCGGCATACCCGGTGATCGCCTTCGAGGATCTTACCATCCAAACGCTCATGCCGGAACTCTTCGGGAAATCACATGGGTGACAAGACTCAATTCAAAAATCATGGCATGATAAACAGCGGCTGCCCGTTCCTGCCGCTGCCACGGTGCGTAAAGCCCGTGTCGGGATCAGTCAAGGAAAGCATTGAATGCTTTGACGAGACCAATTCGATTTTTTCCTATGATGTTCCATCCCTTGCGGTCGGTATCGTCCAAGTTTGTCTGGAGCGCTTGCAACGAAGCCATGGCACATGCACCGCTCTTGACTCCTATTGCGTGCGCCGGGTTGGACGGGCAGCGCCCTCCGGGGCGGTGACGAGACCGTTCTCCTGAAACCCGTTTCGATTGACGACCTACCGCATCGCGCCTAAAGTTATCGGAGCAGTCTTAACTTTCAATTCTTTGGAGAACCTTATGGCCTATGTCGATTTCAAGCACCTGAGAGAAGCCGTCTCCTTGGAGGTGGTTCTCGCGCATTACGGTATTGAACTGAGGAGAGTCAATGCAAGATCCCTGCGGGGAAGATGCCCGCTTCCGATGCACGGCTCGGAAGCCAGCACCACCAGCTTTACCGCGACGCTTTCAAAGGGCTTGGGTGGCGTCTGGGCTTGTCAATCCCAATCATGTGTCGCCGCGCGCAATGGAAAGAAAGGCGGCAATGCGCTCGATTTTGTCGCTACGATGGAAAACTGCGACCTGCAAACGGCGGCGGCCAAGATGCAATCGTGGTTCAACATAACGAACGATGTGCCGGTGAAATCATCGCAGGCCGATCGCAGCCCCAACAGATCCGAACTGGTTTCAAAAGAAAGCATGGAAGCCAGAGAAACTGGGACGGAGAAGAATGAACCCATCAAATTCACCTTGAAGGGTATCGATCCGACACATCCCTATCTCAAGAGCAGAGGAGTGTCTGAGGAGATGGCTCGCGCCTTTGGCATCGGCTATTTTTCAGGACGCGGCACGATGAAGGACCGGATCGTGTTTGAGATTCGCAATGAGAGCGGCGAGTTGGTTGGCTATGCCGGTAGGGTGATTAATGATAGTGAACCCCGGTACAAATTTCCGGCCGGATTCTACAAGTCACTCGAACTTTACAACCTCCATCGGGTGATCGCCGAACTGGGAGACGCAACCAAACGGCGGCGCGTGGTTATTGTCGAAGGCTTCTTTGCGTGCCTCCGTGTGATCGCGGCGGGTTTTCCCTGCGTAGCGCTCATGGGAAACTCAATGTCCGAAGCGCAGGAAGAGCTCATCATTCGCCATTTCAATGTTGCCTGCATCCTGCTCGATGGCAATGATGCCGGGCGGCAAGGTTCGGCGGATTGCCTCGCCCGCCTTGGACGCCACATGTTCGTCTATGCGCCGGAACTGGCGGAAGGCAAGCAACCGGATTCACTTTGCGACGAGGAACTTTGTGGGTTGATCAAGAAATAAAGATATTTAGCGGCTGGCTTGTGCTGGCCGTTTTTTGCGTCCGAGGCCGAGCCCATGGCAAGATAAGCTTCAAAGAGAATGTTCACAGACCTAAGTACGCTTAAACCCGACACATGGCAAATGGAAGTATTCAAGGCTGCTTTATCTTTGGGGGTCGGCGCGGGGATCGCATTAATCGGCGGGCTTTTGGTCGGGCACTTAACAAACAAATGGCAGCAATCGCAGCAGACCAGGCAGAAGAAATATGAAACCGACCTGAACGCAGTAAAAAGCTTCTATGATCTGTATGGTGAATTTTTTGCGGTTTGGAAATTATGGAACTACGAACTGGAGGCCGGTAAGTCGAATCTCCCCAATCAAAAGTGGAATCTTCTTGACCGCGCCGCGGTTGCGGAAGGCAAGGTGGAGGCCATTCTAGTAAAAATTGCCTCTGAAAAGGAACTGACTAAAGCACAGATCGAAACACTAGGGATGTTCAGGCAAGCATATCAGCATTTGCGGCAGAAGATCCGCGATGACGCTAAACTTGAATGGCCGCATTCTGAGCATCCCCAGTATCTGGAATTTAAGAGGCGCGCCGCAGAACTCGCGGCCGTTTTAGCAGATTCCAATGTAGATCAAAGCGAGCAGTTGCGGCTCATCACTGCAAATAAGCCTTGGGAAGATCGATGGAACAGCCTATTAGGGTGAATTGAAGACGGTTTTCGCCACAAAAGGGTGGGTGACCGCCGCGAGCACAAAAAAGCCCCGCACTGGGCGGGGCTTATTTGCGTTATTCATCCAACTGTTCGACCACGGAGGCTTTGCGGCTGCCCATATGCCCCTCGCACCAATCACCGGATGACCACGGGAAGTCAGCGAGTGCTTTCTCTTCGGCCAGCACCGTGGTTTCTGCCTCAACTTCGAAATCATCGCAAACCTCTTGGCTCACGGAAACGAGATATTTTTTCATGCGTGAAATGTTTTGCTGTGCGACCTTTGGAAACGGTGCTGGCGTGTTCATGGCAGGATTAGCGGCTTGATTGCCGTTCTCGGCAATGACCCTCTCGCCACCTGCGCCGGAATACTTTAAGGCGTTCCGCTCGTTGTGCCACCAGCACCGACCGGATTACCGGGCTCGCCGCGCAAACCGGCGCTTGCCGCTCTTCTGTGGCGCGCGCTCGGCAGGGGATTGCCCGGCGGCTTTCTGCCCGTTCCGGTACGAGTCGAGAATGCGTTCGCGGATGTCGCGCTTCACCTCGTCGTAGCTCATCTTGTTGTCCGCCAGGTCGGTAAAAATGGTATCGAGCCAGCGGTCAACTTCTTGGAAATATCCCATGGGATTGAGATTGGTTTTTATTTCGACCTTTGCGCCGTTTTGCTTTACGGCACGATGGACGGAACGGGCTGGGTGCCCACCGGGTCAAGGAGGAACGGCCAAAATGAAAAACCGCTTCGGTTTTTCGAAGCGTCGTAGTTCCTTGAGGCGGCGGGCTGCCCGTTACACTGAAAAGGCCGTGAAGCGAAATTGCGTGACCCTCGGGATTGCTCGCGCGGTCTTGGGTGGGAAAATCAGTGGCGAAACCGATCCGCATGAACCGACGGCTGTTGCTTAGTCCTTATTTCGGGTGCGGAATGACGTCACGGATGACATAGGTGTCATCTACGATGTTGAAGTAAAATCGCCAATCCTTGTTCACTCGCGCCTGCCAACGATCCAATGCCTCATCGTATTTCTTTGCATGCAGCGAAGGGTGGCGAAGGTTACCTTCCAGCAACTTTACTTGCTTAAAGAATGCCTTTTGTACAGCCGTGGGAGCGTCCCGCAGTGCTTTCTGCGCTCGCGGCAAATAGTCAATCTTCATCGGGTACGTTTGGTTTTTGGAGCGGAGGCGTTTTTCTTCAGCGCAGCCTTCATGTGCGCGATCATTTCGTCAGCGGTATTGAAGGGACCATAGGTGCGCCCCTTCTTGAAATCTTCTTCGGACTCAGCCAAACGCGCATCGATCAGGCGCCGCTGCGCTGGAGTGTATTCGTCATCGGCGTTCGGGAACTTCGAGCGGTCAATGACAACTTTTGGGGTGATGACGATCTTACCGCGCTGGTAAGAAAATTCGACGACATCGCCTTTGGAGAGTCCGGCTTGCTCGCGGACGCGAGTCGGAATGGTGACCTGGCCTTTGTGTTGGATTCTGGTGGTGGAGCTCATGGAAGTAGGAAAGTCAGGATTTCTGACTTATGAGTGAATCATAGCAGCCGGTCACAGCCTGTCAAGGCGGTCGCTTCGGCATCAATTCACGAGGCTTTTTTATCGCTGAAAAACTCCCGTTCTAATTTTTGATCGACAATGGCGCGTGGCTTTGCATAGCGCGCCTGGCTCACGCGGATCACGCTCTCACGCCGTGCATGGTGGGGATGCCGGTCAAATGGGGGATAGGCGCTTATCCGGTGCGGTCCTGAAGGGGATGCCGCGCCACCCTCCTTCGTGCGGCTCAGTGTCCGCACATAGAGCGTGTAATCGGGAAGCTCTTGAAGATTCGAGGCCGGGAGCATGAGGCCGAACTCATCTCTGATGCGTGTTGCGTCGGTGCCGCTGACACGAAACGAAATCACCGTTGCGCAATTGCTGAAGATGGCAAATGTTGCCTCGCGTGGCAACGCCTCGATGCCCTGCGTTGCAAGCGTGAGGATCAACCCGTACTTACGGGCTTCAGCAAGAATGGATTCAAAGTCACCGATGAAGTTGTGCGCCTCTTCGCAGTAGAGGACGTGCGCTACGCGTTCTGATTCAGGAATGTCCTGGCGGGATAGGGCTGCTAGTTTTTCTTTGAGCACAATGAGTGAACCTAAGAGCCTGGCGTTGTCATCGCCGATGGAACCCTTTGCCAGATTGCAAAGCAGGATCTTGCGATGATCCATCATCCAGCGGAAGTTAAAGCTTGACTGAGTCTGGCCGATCACGGCGCGCATGAGGGGATCAGTGATGAAGGCTCGCGTTTTGTTTAGTACCGGCGAGATGGCTTCCTCTCGAAATGAACTCGTCCACTTGGCGTACGTGTTTATAAAAAAGTCGAGCACGACGGGATTTTCAACATGGTGCAATATGGTGACTCGGTAAGCGTCATCAGTAAGAAGCTTCGGAAGTGCGAGGAGCGATGACGGCGCTGGCTGTTCAATGAGCGCCCACAGCGAATTGCGCAAAATGTCTTCGAGCCGCGGTCCCCACGCCTCCGCCCATAAGGTTTTAAAGATGCTCACGACGTGAGATACGACGAGACCCCGCTCTTCGCGGCGCGGACAGTCGAGGATGTTCAATGCCATGGTGTGCGTGCGACTCTTCGGATCAAAGTAGATCACGTCGTTCTTTCTATGGCGGGGAATATGGTTGTTTAAGATGTCATCGCAGAATCCACCGTGGGGATCGACGGCGGTAATACCGGTGCCGGCGTCTAGATCGGCGGCGGCCATGTTGACGAGGAGCGTACTCTTGCCGGTTCCCGTGCCGCCAAAGAGCGCCATATGCTTCCGGCGCGCTTCGGCTGGCACGATGAAATTCGGCTCGCCGAAAAAAGTATCTGCATGGGTGCCGATCGGTGCGGAGTCTAGCATGGTGAGGGTTATTGAAGCTTACAAGCAAATGAGCTGTTGAGCAATGCACGATGAATAAAGCGACGAACGAACGCTTGACTGATCGCCTTATTGGTCGTGCCTTGCGCACCCCAATCCTGAATGGCGAATGACTTTCCGCCCTTGGTGAAGGCTTCATATAAAAGCAGCTAGACCGTGCTTTTACCGACACCTCCTTTTTTCGCCACAAGAGCGATAGTCATGAAGAGGCGACTGGGTAAGTATAGGGAGTCACCGTAGAGTGTCTATGCCGTGGAGACGACACAGCTAGGCCTAGCGCCAGTGTGAAATTAATTCAAGATCACTAACAACAGAATCCCCTCCTTCGCCCGCGAGACGAAACGACAGTCGTCTCCTGTTTCAATCCACGCGCCTCACATGAGGCGCGACGTGCGGCCTCGGCTATGGCAGGCGCGATACATGGTTTCAATCCACGCGCCTCACATGAGGCGCGACCTACATGGGAACGGCCACGGCTGGCCACAGAGGTTTCAATCCACGCGCCTCACATGAGGCGCGACGGTCGTGTCCGAGCCGTCATACAGTTCACAGGAGTTTCAATCCACGCGCCTCACATGAGGCGCGACCGAGCATCGGTGCACCGTTTGGGTCCAGGAACGTTTCAATCCACGCGCCTCA
>PMSX01000340.1 GCA_003167495.1 Bryobacterales bacterium
CCGCTTTGTGAGTGGGGAGCTAAAAGTATTCGCCGGGGCCCGGCATGTCCTTGGTTAGCTGTGGGAGGCGTCCACCGGACGCGCTTTTCTTGATCCGTCCCACACGCTAGGCTTTTGTTGTAGGGCTTCAAGAACGGCGGTGCGGAAATTCGCATCATCGACAAACTGTAGGGTGGCGTCTTTAACAAGCCGCTCGGCATCGGTGCCGGTGGCTCCGGCCGCCTTTATTATCGCCGCTTCCTGCTCAGGCGTGAAATGTACTTCCATGGTCTTAGGGTAAAGCAAAGGGCTCGACGTGTCCACGTTCGAAAGCTTTCGGCGATGCCACCAAGCGATCATTTCAACTCTTATAAAGAAGTAGGTGTTCACTCTGGCCTTCTCAGAACCTTCGCATTGTAGGCATCGCACCTCCCGCCCGCCCAAATGGAAATCCAGCGGTCAACTGCGAAAGTGAGGCTAGTTAGAGGTCCATTAACTTACAGTTGGTGCGTCAACCGCATCCTTTCTTGCTCATGATTTCATAAGAACCAGTAGCTGCGTCGGCGCGAAGGAATTTCCGCGAAGAGATCCCCAGACATTTTTCTGCGATACCCACGGCTGTTTAGCACTAATATGCCGGTTTCGTCATACAACCGCGAGATGGAACCAAGGGTAGCCATCCTGGGGGCGGAGTAGCCGGGCTTAGCGCCGCGCACGAGTTGGCGGGGCGGGGCTACCGGATTAGTGTTTACGAGCAGCGGGCTGGAGGGGGCGGGAAGGCGCGCAGCGTGGCAGTGCCCGAATTCCGCGACCGATAGCCGCAAGCCGCTTCCAGGAGAACATGGGTTCCGCTTTTTCCCAAGCTTTTATAAGCACGTCACCGACATAATGAAACGCATTCCGTTCGGAGCCGGGGGCAACGCGTTTGAAAACCTTACGGTGGCCACCAGGATTCTGCTGGCGCGCGCGGGTCAGTCCGAAATTATTTGGCTTGCCCGAACGCCAACTACACTGGAGGACTTTCGCGTCTTTCTGATTGAGCTTCTGACGCCGCTGGGTGTACCCAAAGACGAAGTGATTTTTTTCGTCGGCCGTCTGTTAGCGGTGGCCACCAGTTGCGAGGAACGGCGTCTTCGCGAATACCAGAAGATTCCGTGGTGGGACTTTATTCAGGCGCCGCAGATGTCGAAGGCGTACCAAGCCTACCTTGGTCAAGGTCCCACGCGCTCGCTGGTGGCGATGCGGGCTGAAGAAAGTAGCACGCGGACGGTGGGCGTAACCCAACTGCAGTTGTTCTACGATCTGATCCGGCCGGATCGGCTATTCGACCGTCTGCTGTCGGGTCCTACTAACGATGTTTGGATTGACCTGTGGGTCGAACACCTGCGCGGGCTGGGAGTTGACTTTCATTTCGGAGCGCGAGTTACGAAGATTGGGACGACCGGCAGCCGCGTAACCACAGTCAGCATAAATGGCGGGGCGGGGGAAGCATCTATCACGGCAGACTACTACATTGCCGCTTTGCCGGGGGAAGTAATGGCGCCGTTGATGAACGACGAGTTGAAGCGCGCCGCGCCCTCGCTCGCCAATCTCGACTACTTGAAAACGCGCTGGATGAACGGGATCCAGTTCTTTCTCAAGGACGATGTGCCGCTGGCGAATGGTCATGTCATCTATCTGGATTCTCCCTGGGCGCTGACCTCGGTTTCACAGCGGCAATTTTGGGCCAACGTGGATCTTTCGCAGTATGGCGACGGAGGCGTTCGGGGGATTCTTTCGGTGGATGTCTCCGATTGGGAGGCACCGGGGATAATTTTGGGTAAGCCTGCGCAGGAATGTGGCGCCGATCAGATTAAGGACGAAGTGTGGGCACAACTGAAGCAACATTTGAATACAGGCGAGTGGAGGCAGATTGACTACGCCAATCTGCAATCCTGGTTTCTGGATCCCGATATTACGTTCCCAATCCAAGTTCGGCTGCCAATGCCGAACCCCTGCTCATCAATACTTCAGGTTCGCTGCAATACCGACCGGAGGCCCAGGTGGAGCTGGAAAATTTCTTTGTGGCATCGGATTATGTGCGGACCTATACCGATATCGCTTGCATGGAGGCGGCAAACGAAGCGGCCCGGCGGGCGGTGAATAGCCTGCTCGTGTCGTGTGGCTCAGGCGCTCCTCTGGCTCAACTCTGGCCGCTGGAGGAGCCGGGGTTTCTGAAGCCCTTTCAGGAAATCGACCGGGTTCGATTTTCACTTGGCCTGGAACAGCACCAAATGACGCTGGAGGCGACTGCGTGAGGGTAATGACTCGGCAGAACCCCATCATTTATGATCGAGATCCGTTCTACACGGCAGAGTTCTTGACGACGCTCGAAGGGGTCGGCGTGAAGTCGGTGCGTTTGTCCACGCGGAGTCCGAATTTGGACGCCTACGCGGAGCGCTTTTTGAGGAGCATTAAGGAATCGTGTCTGGATCGAACGATTTTGTTTGGAGAGGCGTCGCTGCGGACGACCATCAAACATTTCGTGGCACATGTCATAGCGAAAGAAAGCACCAAGGGCTGACGGCCCTGTTACTAAACACGATCTGGACATCGTTCTAAAGATTTGATGGACGATGTAATGGACAGGATAGTTTCTAAGCCTATTCTTCGATACTCGGACGGGACCCACGAATGCCTGAAGAATTCACTTGATGTCGCAGCGCGAGTAGAGTTCGATCCCCAAAAGCGCCGCCAGACGACCGCAAGGCTTTCGACCGCGCGGCTCGCCGCCTGCGCCCAGAGCGGCATAATCCACATTTCGAACGCGACTCTCAGAATCATTCCCGCGAGCTCCCTCATCGGACGGCCGCCCTATTGTCCCTGTTGCGGATCGCGCACCGGATAATCCTCGGCGTCTACGTCCGCGTCCACTATGCAGGATGCCGGACGTAAGTGGTTGGGAGCGGTTTGCCATGGGCCTTCCAGCAACTCTACGCTCCTCAGTTCGTGCGCGAGGCTGCGCCAGTTATCCGGCGATCCCTCAGGTTTCAGGCCGCTCTCGCTTTCTCCCCCGTACTGATAACAAAGTACCCGCGGCTGCCCATCTTTGTTCCGTCCCAACCGGTGCGGGCAAAGCAGACGATGGCGGTTGTGATAAAGTGCAGAAATCGACCGGCGGCTCTCTACCGCGGCCCGCACGATCCGGTAGACTTCCTGCCGCCGCCACGAACCGGTCGCTCCGCAAACCCTGCCATTCCTTCAGATTACCTTTGCGGCCTAAACTCCGCCGGTTTGCCCGAATATCCCGATTTTCCGACTATTTCTTCCGTTCCTTCATGACTGAGGAAATAAGTGCTTTGGAAATGGCCAAATCGCGGCCCACCCGTTCTCGGACTAACGCGAAGAATCTCCGCAGCCGCTTCAATTGAACAGGCCACCTAAAACAGATCGGCTCCAGGGCTCGACTGGCTCTCGGGTTCGTCGTCTCAAGCTCCTTAAAAGCAGCGTCCACGGCGAAAATGTCTTGGCCCGACCCCGACCGTTCGGACGAAGTCCGTAAGAAGCGCAAAGCATCGTTTGGTCGATTAGCTGAATCCGCGCAGTTTCGATTGTAAGCCGAGAAGGTCGAAACCGCGGCGCATAATGTCAACTGCTTTGGAGTGATTCGCTCGATTGAAATAGCCGAACGCGCCTCATTCTCCGAGCCTTACTAATGTTTCTTGCTGGCGCAACCGTTACTGCACCGAAGTTGACCTTCGCGACCTCGCGACGCCCAGCGCAAGACTCGAGGTCAAAAAGGTTCGCTACTCCTTTCTCGTGGGCTCTTTCATCCCCGACTCACGCCGGTCTATCCCGACGATTGCACTCCCTTTACGGGCGCGGCTCAGCCTGACGTACCGGCTGCGCCTCGGACTCGGGGGTTAAGAATGGAATTGGTGTAACGGGTGGCACGCCCCCGAGTTTGGGTCAGCTCGTCAATTCGTTCAACCGTCTCGCGAGAAAGCGCCGCGCGGGTCCTTGTCGCGCCAGGCTGAGAGCTTGTTCGTAAGAAGCGCGAGCCTGGGCGGTTTTTCCCAACCGGCGGCACAAATCGGCCCGCGCTGAGTGGGCAAGGTAATAGTCTTGCAGAAGTCCGCGGGCGAGGATGTCGTCGATAAGAGTTAGACCGGCCAGCGGGCCAGCGGACATGGCGACGGCGACGGCACGGTTCAGTTCCACGACAGGTGATGGGCTGTCGCGCAACAGGGTATCGTAGAGTGCAACAATCTCGCTCCAGTTGGTCGCCGCTGCTGTTGACGCCTCGGCATGGACCGCGGAAATCGCCGCCTGCAACGTGTAGGGGCCGAAGCGGCGCGAAGCGAGCGCACGTTCCACTAACGCAATGCCTTCGTCGATGAGAGCGCGGTCCCAGAGCAAGCGGTCCTGATCGCCCAACAGGACCAACTCGCCCGTGGGCGAGGTACGTGCGCTGCGGCGTGATTCGTGCAATAACATCAATGCAAGAAGTCCTTGTACCTCGGGCTGAGGCAATAATTCGAGCAGCAGCCGACCTAAACGGATGGCCTCGCCCGAGAGATCGGGCCGCACCAGCGAGTCACCCGAGGATGGCGAGTACCCCTCCGTGAAGACCAGATAGACCACCTGAAGCACGGCGTCGAGCCGTTCCGGAAGATCGGTTTCCGATGGCACTTCATAGGGAATGCGCGCGTCGCGGATCTTAGCTTTAGCGCGCACGATGCGCTTGGCGATGGCGGGCGCGGCGGTGAGAAAGGCGCGTGCTATCTGCTCGGTGGTGAGGCCACACACTTCGCGCAATGTCAGTGCGAGCTGGGTATCGGGCGACAGGGCGGGGTGGCAACAGGTGAAGATGAGCCGCAGCCGATCGTCTTCGATGCTTTGCTCATCCCATTCCGCGGGGGTGCTGGTTTCGCCGTCAAACTTCCGCCTTAGTTCGGCTAGCGTGGCATCGAACCTGGCGCGCCGGCGCATAGTGTCGATAGCCTTGAATCGTCCCGCGGAGATGAGCCAAGCGTAAGGGGTAGCGGGCACGCCGCTTCGCGGCCATTGCTGCATTGCGGCGGCGAAGGCGTCGTGCATGGCTTCTTCGGCGCGATCAAAGTCGCCCAGCAGACGGATGAGCGTGGCAAGGATGCGGCGCGAGTCAGAACGGTAGACGACGTCCACGATCTCGCGCACTCGTTCCGCAACGTCCTCACCTTCGAGCGGGTCAGACGCGCTCATCCCCGCACCGGCACGAAGACTCCGCGGGCTGGGCAGCTACGAAGCGCCCTCCCGCATCGACAATGCCCGCCACGTCATAGCGGTCATGGTGGCGCACCCAGTCACCCAGGTTGAAGTGAGGACCGGTTTCATTGCGGCCTTTAGGCGTGAGATCGAGATACATATAGGTGGTGTCCAGCATTTCGTCGCCCCGCCCGTACGTGGAATAGGTGTGGAAGACGTCGCCGGTCTCATCCTTGTAGAAGACGCTGATGCCAGAAAGTTCCTCGCTCACGAACTTCGGCGGACCATAGTTGTAATAGACCTTGCCCGCCGAAATTTCTTCCTTCGTGAATGACACGCCATAGTCGTAATTGAAATCGCTGCCGTACGATGAGAGCCAGCGGAAGCGCCAGCCCATGCGCTTTTTGAAGGCTTCGATCTCGGAGAAGGGCGCCCGCGAAATCGTTACGACAGACACATCATGCTGCTCGAGGTGTAGCAGGGCGCCGTCGACGTGATCGGAGCGGAAGGAGCACCCCACACAGCCCTCGAGCCAGCCTGGACCGAGCATAAAATGCGACACAATGAGTTGACTCCGGTGCTCAAAGAGATCGCCGAGAGCCTGCGGTCCGTTCGGGCCGTCGAAGATGTAGCTTTTCTCGACCTTGACCCAAGGCAAGTCGCGGCGCTGTCGATCAATCTCGTCGCGTTGACGCGTCAGCTGTTTTTCCTTGATCAGCAATTCCGTGCGGGCTGATAGCCACTCAGCGCGAGAGACGACTTCCGAGCGTTTTAGCGGGTTCGTAATCATGACAGATTGCCTCCTTTGATTTTGGTTGTTGGGTTCTCTCTTGCTTCGCGATACGTGCGAAACTTCGGACCACGAACGTACCGAGCCCAGTCGAAGTTGCGCCGGCGACCACCAGGCCCATGGATGAGATGCATATGGGACACACCAATTTCCTCTCCTCTGGTTTTCTATTCTGTCTTACTGCTGGTTAGCAACTTGACGGGCCGCACTTCAATGCCGCCAAGCCGGATTGCCGGAATTTTGGAGGCCAACTGGATGGCCTCATTCAGATCTTTAGCCTCAATCAGAATGAAACCGCCAATCTGTTCGTTGGTCTCTGCAAAGGGCCCATCGGTAACTGACACTTTGCCGTTTCGAACACGCACCGTTGTTGCTGCATGAACGGACTCGAGAGCCTGAGCCGCCAGAAAGTGGCCGCTCTTCCGAAGAGAGTCGTCGTGAGCCAGACTCTCGTCGTCCAGATCTTGCAATTCGCTTTCGGACATTGCATTTAGCTTTTTCTCGTCAACGATAACCATGCACAAATACTTCATTGTTTCCTCCTAGACCGAGTATCGCTGCCCGGTACGTAAGATAGTCGTTCGGAAAGGCTCAAAATGGACAATCTTTTCTTACATTGGTGGGGCAGCCGTGCCGTCCGACCATCTGCCAACCGGAATCATGAACACAGTCAACCGGTCGGGAGTGTCATCGAACGCGAGAATCGGGGAGCCCGGCAGGCCTGCGCCCCAAGCGATGGGGTCCGTTTGTGGAGCGAAAAACATCAGGTGGGGATGCCAGTGCGGGTCATGATCGCTCAAGTACGCTTGCCTTGACATCATGTAGCACATCGCGCCAGATTCCGGCGGCGGCAATACCTTGTTGGCGAATGAGGTTTTGATCTCGTCGAACATTTGAGCTTTGGATCGTCCGGCCAACGCCAGCTCGGTCTTCTTGATTGTGAGTGGGAGGTAGGATTGTACGGCGGTCGGGTTGAAGCAGATTGGACCACGCAGCTTGGGGTTCCAAAAGTCTGGGTCGTCAATTCCCGAAGTCCATGAGCGTTCCACCATACAGACGAACCCGTTCTTGCCTTTTACGACAGTTTCGTAGCCCTGGCGTCCGAGCACCATGACCTCGGCATTGCGTGAGATGGATTCCGGGGCCGCGCTACGCGCCAGTGCTATCTCGCCGTTTTTCTCCATCAGGTACCGGTCAAGCGGGGCCATCTTTAGATACAACGCTTTGGGGTCCTGCGCTCGAGCGTGCCACGCCGCACTCAGAGTGATAGCCAATGCGAAAGTCCCTAGTGCGTTGGCGCGGGCGGTTTTTCCGTTCCGACCCAAGAGAAATAGCTACCACGTCATAAATCTCATGTTGGTTCCCTTCATTGCGTAGTCGTTTGGGGGGAGCCCAAATTGGACAATCGATCTTTTTAAGTTATTCGCGCTCTGAAGTGCAGTCCAGCCTATCGGGTCCCGTTCAGAAACTCAAGCATCAGCTCGACGCACGCTTTGGTTTGGTCTGTCACCAGAATGTGCCCCGCCTTTGGAATGAGCTCGAAGCGGGAACCCGGAATCCGTTGCGCGACGACGCGGCCATTCACCGGCGGGATTAGACGGTCGTCTTCGCCATGCACGACCAGCGTGGGCACTTTCAGGCGAGGCAGCCGCCGGTACGAATTCCACAGCAAAATACCGCCAAATTGGCCCCAAAATCCGCGGTAACTCCAGTTGCACTGCGCCCGTACCCGCAAATCTTCTTCAATCAGCTCTAGCGGCGTGGAGGGAGAATAAAGCAATGGGATTAACGCCTCTTCCCGCGCCCGCTGGGCGTTTGCACCCAACGGCAGTTCGCGGGGCGCATGTGCGAAACTCGGCCAACGAGCCAGCAATCCGCCGTAGCTGGTACACCCGAGTAAGAGGCTTAACACCCGCTGGGGATGGCGCAGGGCCAGCTCTTGTGCAATCATTCCTCCCATGGAGGCGCCAATAATATGGGCGGCCCGCACTCCAGCCGCATCCAGGACAGCCGCCGCGTCTTGCGCCATCAGTTTTATCCGGTACGGCCCGCGCGGCACGTCGCTGCGGCCCATGCCCCGGTTATCAAAGAAAATCGTCCGGTAGTGTTGGCTCAAAATAGGCAGCACTCGGAACCACATGTCATGGGTGAAACTCAAACCCATGATGAGCAGCACCGGCGGCCCGCTGCCTTGCTCATTCCAGTAGAGGTTCGCGCCTTGATTGAAAACGTAGGGCACTGTCACCAAGGTAGCAGTGGCCGAAGGAGCAAAAAGGAGCAAAAAGGTGTCTGACCCCTTTAAGGGTTGCGGGGAGTGGACCCCAATATCTGGGGTCGAAGAAACGGTTATGCACCAAGGGAAGTGTCTTATGCTTTACACTGGAAGCAGGGCAATGTAGTATGGAAACACCCCCGAGAATTTCACAAAGGAATGGTATCTCCGTTTGCTGAAACTTAAGCGTGTCGAGATTCACGGATTCAAATCGTTTTACGATAGAACCGAGATGCGATTCAGCGGCAGCGGTATTGCTGCCGTGGTCGGGCCTAATGGCTGCGGTAAATCGAACCTGAGCGACGCTATTAGCTGGGTACTGGGCGAACAGTCCGCTAAGAGTTTGCGCGGCGCTCGAATGGAAGACGTGATCTTCGCCGGTACGCGCGATAAAAAGGCGCTCGGTATGGCCGCCGTCACGATGACGCTGGTGCCTGATGAATCGAAGCTCAATCTGTTGGACCGGACCAAGCATGAGACTGCGGAAGCGGCGCCGGCAGAAGTGGTTATTAGCGAAGCTGTCCCACCCGTCGAAGCCAGCACTGAACTGCAGCCCATCGCCGCTACGCTCAACGGCAACTATGCGCCGAACGGGCACGGTGACAGCAAAGCCGAAATTCTGCTCACGACCGAGCGCACGGGCGAAATTACCATCACGCGCCGCCTTTATCGCTCCGGCGAAAGCGAATATCTCATCAACGGCAAAACTTCGCGTTTGCGCGATATCCAAGATCTCTTTCTCGGCACGGGGCTGGGCCCGGAGAGCTACGCCATCATTGAGCAGGGCCGCATCGGCCAGATCCTGAGCAACAAGCCGCAGGATCGGCGCGCTGTTATTGAAGAAGCGGCCGGCATCACGAAGTTCAAAACCCGCAAGCGGCTCGCTGAAGCGAAACTCGAAAGCGCGAAGCAGAACTTGTCGCGCGTCTTCGACATTCTCGAAGAAGTCACGCGGCAGGTGAATACGCTCAAGCGGCAGGCGGCCAAGACCAAACGCTACGGCGAACTGCGCGCTGAATCGGTGGGCCACTTGCGCCAATTACTCGCCGCTAAATTCCGCCAGCTTGAACGCGAAACGGCCAAGGTCGCTATTGAACTCAATTTAACCAGCAACGAGCTGCAAAACGCGCAGGCGACGATTCAGGAACGCGAGGGCGAACAGACCGCAGTTCTTGAATCTACCTATTCCAATGAACAGGAACTAACCGCGGCGCGCCAGATCCTGGCGGATTTGAATGTGGAAGCCGAACGCGCCCGCGCCAAACTGGAGTATCAAGCCAAACAGATTGAGCAGATCGAGCAGCGGCTCAGCGCCTTCGATCGCGAAGTCCACACGATTGAGCACCAGCAGCAGGAACGCGCGCTTGAACTGGAACAGCACGCCGCCGAATGGGAAACGCTCGAAAGCGAATTTGGGAACAGGCGCGGCGAGCTGGACGCCAAAGCAAATGAGCGTCAGCAAGCGCAAAACCGTCACGTCGAACAAGAACGGAGTTTGGAAGCAGCGCGGCAGCGGGTGTTGCGGATGTTGGGCGAATCGTCGACATTGAAAAACCGTATCACGCAAATCGAGGCGCAGTTGGTAGCCGCCGTGCGCGATAGCGAGCGAGCACAGGAAGAAGAACGCCACTCCAGCGGCGAGCAGGAACGCCTTTCACAAATCCGCGCCGAACTGGCGGAACGCCTTAAGGTTGCGCAAGATGAACTGGAAGCCGTCAGCAGCCAACGCCGCGAAGTCGAACTCGAATTGCAAGGCAAGCGTTCGCACCTGCACGAAAGCCGGCAGGCGTTTGACCACTTGCGCAGTGAATACTCGCGCGTCAAGGCGCGCAAGGATTCGTTAGGCGAAATCATCCAGCACCGCGGCTACACCACCGAGACGGTGAAGGAAGTCTTCGCGGCTTCCGAAAAAGGTGCCACCGGGGAGTTCAAGCCGGTGGGCGTCCTCGCCGATTTCCTGGAAGTGGATTCACAATTCGAAAAAGCCACCGAAGAATTCCTGCACGACGAATTGGAATTCGTAGTTGTTCGCAGCTGGCAGGATGCCGAACAGGGTGTGGATTTGGTGCGCGGCGAGTTGAATGGCCGCGCCACCTTTCTCGCGGAACATACCGAGGATATTTTCGACGGCACAGGTGAAACTCCGCAGCCGACAGGCTGGGATGAGTCGCTCACCAAGCTCACTTCGGTACTGCGCTTTGCCAACGGGCTTACCGAACTACCCAGGCATCTGCTGCCGCGCATCGCCAATTGCTACATTGCTGCCGATCGTGGTTTAGCGCGCCGCTTGGCTACGCAGTTCCCGCATTGCTGGTTCCTGACGCCCGAAGGCAGCAGCTATCACGGCCGCACGGTGACGGGCGGCAAAGAATCGACGGCTGGACCGCTCGCGCTGAAGCGCGAACTGCGTGAAATTACGGCGCTCGAACAAAGCAAGCATGAAGAAATGGAAGCTGCGCAGGCAGCCGTCGCCGATCTCGAACAGCATATTGCGCAGCTCAGCGAACAACTGGAAGCGTTGCGCGCTGAACAGCAATCGCAAGAAAAAGGCGTGCTGGCTTTCGATCACGAAACGCGAAAGATTAGTGAAGAATCGCAGCGGGTTGGCGCGCGCCTCTCGCACGCCCGCTACGAATTGGAGCGTATTTCGCGTGATCGGCTGAAGCTGGAGGAAAGTGGCGCGCGCGATCGGGCCAGTCTGGAACAAGCTGAGGGAGCTCGCACAGCAGAAGAAAGCGCGCTTGAAGTGGCGCGCGAATCGCTCAGCGTGCTGCAGGCCGAAGTGGCTCGCACGGCGGAGGAACACGCAACCGTGCGCGCTCATTTGGCCAGCCTCGAAGAGCGGCGAAGGTCGTTAGCCGCTAGCCGCGCCCGTCTGGAAACGCAAATGCGCGATTTTGCGAATCGCCGTGAAAATATTTTGCGCGAAGCCGAGCGACTCACCGCCGAAAAAGCTCAGTTCATCCGCAGCAACGAAGAGCTCGATATCAAGCTGGCTGAGTTGAAGGGCGTGCTCGTTGCCACCGAAGCCGATGTGTTGCGGCTCGCCGAACGCGAAACTGAACTCCGTGCCCGATTGGCCGCATCAGAAGAGGAATTGAAGCGTCTGCGCAGCGGCGCGCAGCAAGTGCAAGAAAAGCGCGGTGAACTGCAAGTCGCCCTTGCGCGCGGCGAATCCGATCTCAAACATCTCGAAGAAACCTGCCAGAAGGAATTGGAAACTACTCTACAGCAATTGATTAAAGGGGTGGAAACCATCGCCGACGAAACCCAACTTGCCGAAATCGAAGCCAAGTACACGGAAGTCCGGCGCAAAATCGATTCGCTGGGCCCGGTGAATCCCACTGCGCTCGAAGAGTTCGAGGAGGCTTCGCAGCGGCAGGAATTCCTCAACGCGCAACGCCAGGATTTGCTTGACTCGATCCGCGATACTGAAAAGGCCATTCAGGAAATCGATGGCGAATCGCGCAAGCGTTTTGGCGAAGCTTTCCACGCCATCAACGCCAACTTCAAGGTAATGTTCCAAGTGCTCTTCGGCGGTGGTGTCGGCGAAATGCGCTTAACCGACGAAGACAATTTGGCCGAGTCCGGCATCGATATCGTCGCCTCGCCTCCGGGCAAAAAACTGCAAAGCGTTCTGCTGCTTTCGGGCGGCGAAAAATCGCTAACGGCGATGGCGCTGCTGATGTCCATCTTCCAATACACGCCGAGCCCGTTCTGTATTCTCGATGAAGTGGATGCGCCGCTGGATGAACCCAACATCGAGCGACTCACCCGCCTTTTGAAAGAAATGTCAGAACAGACGCAATTCATAGTGATTACTCATGCCAAGCGCACTATGGAAGCCGCCCAATCGCTCTACGGGGTCACGATGCAGGAACCGGGTGTCTCCAAACTGGTATCAGTGAAGTTCAAGACTCCGTCCAACGCGCCGCCAGTCAAAAAGGCAGAGAGTAAAACACCTGAAACTCAGCGTGAAGAAGAAGTTTTCGCAACTATAGCCAGTTAGCACACAGAACCGGTGCGGAGTCGGAGGTTACTCCTCCACCGGTTCACGAGTGCGCGCAACGAATTGCGACGCGCTCAATCGTTTTTAGCTCGCGTTTGCTTTTTTGATGCTCCAATAGGCGCGACGGTTGCGGTACGGCGAGCGAATCGGCAACATAGCAAGAGGGACTCAAGCTGCTATTACTACTAATCGGGATCGGCTACCCTTTGACTTCGACCATGATCAATTCAAAAGGTTTATCGTCCTTATTCTCGGAAATGTGTTCGCATGGGTCGAAGTAGTGCACCTCTCCGACCTCACCTTTCACTGCACGATGACTCCCATCAGTATGGCCCTGATGACTATGATGATCGGTCAGGTTAACTACGAGCGTCGCCGGATGGGTGTGAGCGACCGACTTCTCTCCCGGTCCGAACTTCACCCGCAGGACGCGAACGTTTCGTTTTCGAGCTCCAGTTTGTAGTGCTGGATTTGTCTTTACGGCGTCGCCGAGCAGTAGTCCGTTTCGGATCGTACGCCGCCGTGGATGGACGCTAACTTTGGTACCATCGTCAGGTTAGAAAAAAAATACAGCGCGCATCGGGTGAACGCGCGCTGTTTTGATCGACGCTATGAGCGGTAAAAAACCCAAGAAATGATGGAGAACCTCCGAGGAGTCCCGCCAAGTCTAAAGGTTAACTTAAACATTGCAATTCGAGAGCCAATCCCCAACAGACGACCAAAGGGCCATCACAGGCCGATTGGAGGCGGTTTTTGGCCTCGCCAGAGGCGGCTGTAGGACGAAATAGATAATTTTGCGGTAACCAGTTAGATAATGAACAGTTAACAAAATGGCGCTCACAGTCACACACCGGGTGGAGGAAGGCTTTGGCATATTGCAACTCGTTGGACCGCTGACGCTGGGCCCATCGTTGAACGGACTGCGGGAAACGGCGCGTCAGCTCTTGGCAAACGGGAAGCTTAGCGGCTTGATTATCGAGGTAAGCGAGGTTACAAGTGTGGATAGCGCCGGTCTGGGGGAACTGACCATCGTTTACAATTTCGCCAACCGGCAGCGGCTAGGCCTTCGGTTGGTGGGAACCACGCCGTCATTGTTGAAAATGCTCGATATGACGCGGCTGGAAGAATTGTTGCCGCCGTGCAAAGACATGCAAAGCGCTAAGCGGGAATTGCTTGGCAGGTAAAATCTATGGTAATTGAAGGCAAGAATTTAATTGGGTTCACGCAATCGGCCCAAGGTGAAAGAACGTTTCGGGGATTCAACCCGCGTTCGGCGTCCGCTCTTGATCCGGCATTTCATGAAGCTTCGCAAAGTGAAATAGACCGGGCACTGGAACTGGCGGCGGAAGCGGCGGTGACTCTGCGGTCAGTGAGCGCGGAGAAGCGCGCGGACTTTCTGCTCGCCATCCGTGAAGAGATTCTGGCTTTAGGCGACGTTTTAGTTGAGCGCGCGGCGCAGGAATCGGGCTTGGACATGGCGCGACTGCAAGGGGAGCGCGACCGCACCACGAATCAACTCAAACTGTTTGCCGACATCGTGAAAGAAGGTTCGTGGGTGGACGCGCGCATTGATACGCCGCTAGAGGACCGGAAGCCGCTTCCGCGCGCTGATATTCGCCGGATGCTGCGACCGATTGGGCCGGTAGTCGTGTTCGGGGCGAGTAACTTTCCTCTGGCGTTCTCAGTCGCGGGCGGCGATACGACGGCAGCCTTCGCCGCGGGCAACCCCGTGGTGGTGAAAGGGCATCCGGCGCATCCGGGCACTTCGGAACTGGTCGCAGGGGCAATCGCGAAGACAGTGAAAGCGCAGGGACTGCCGGAAGGTACCTTTTCGCTGCTGCATGCAACTTCGCCCGAAGTGAGCATAGCCTTGGTCAAACATCGGGAAACGCGCGCGGTAGGATTCACGGGTTCGCAGAAAGCCGGACGCGCGTTGTTCGACGCAGCAGCACGGCGCCCCGATCCGATACCGGTTTACGCCGAGATGGGAAGCACCAATCCACTGTTCGTGTTTCCCAGTGCAATACAAGGAAAGGCGGCGAAATTGGCGGAGGCGCTCTTTAAATCGGCTACTATCAGCGTGGGGCAGATGTGCACTTGTCCGGGATTAGTGTTTGGCGTGGAGAGCGAAGACTTCCGCAGCTTGGTGAGCGGCCTAGCTGAATATTTCGAGAAAGGGACGCCGGGAACGATGTTGACGCCGGGCGTCGCAAAGCTATACGAAGAGCGTTTTCGCAGCGCTGCAGGTGTGGAGACCGTGGCGGTTCACAAATCTGCCAACGGTGCCGCCTCGCAACGGACCGAGGGCCAACCGGGCCTAATTGTCACCGATGCGCCGACCTGGCTGGGTAACGAAACACTTCACGAAGAAATTTTCGGCCCGGCTACGGTGGTGGTGCGCTGCGGATCTGCGGCTGAGGTGATGCAATGCGCTGAAAAACTGGCCGGTTCGCTGACAGCGGCGATCCACGGCAACGTCGATGAATTGGCGGCGAATGGCGGACTGGTCGATCTGTTAAGCCGGAAAGCAGGACGGCTGATTTTCAATGGATTCCCAACCGGAGTGGAAGTGGGCTATGCGATGCACCATGGCGGACCGTATCCCGCAACTACAGACGAGAAGTTTACATCGGTAGGATCGGCGGCCATTCTTCGTTTCGCGCGGCCGTTATGCTACCAAAACTTTCCTGAAGCTCTTTTGCCTCCTGAGCTGCGAAACGCAAATCCACGTGGTATCTGGCGAAACATCGACGGGCGCTTGACGCGCGATCCGCTTTAGGACGCAAGAGTGAGGAAACCAACGAAACAGCCTCGAGAGACGGGCAGGCGGGAAGATCGCCTGAAGCAAGGACAGGAGCAGCGCAAAACGCTGGGCCGCAACGAACTCGGAAACTTTGAGCCAGGTAAACGCAAGGTAGGGGCGATTGATACGCTGCTGAACGCGACCGAGGGAAGAGTGGTCAACCTTCTGCCGGAAAAATACCGGCGGATGTCGACTTCGCCCTTTGCTTTTTTTCGCGGAGCTGTGTCGATCATGGCGTCCGATTTGGGGAACCATGCGTCTACGGGGCTGACAGTACAGCTTTGTGGCGATGCCCACGTGCAAAACATGGGCTGTTTCGCGTCGCCGGACGGTCACCTGGTTTTCGATATTAACGATTTTGACGAGACGATTGCCGGGCCATGGGAATGGGACGTGAAGCGAATGGCAACCAGTTTGGTCCTGGCGGGGTTAGAGGCGGAACACAAAGCGCCGAGCTGCGCGGATGCGGTGGAAGCCTTCGCAGAGTGCTACTGCACCACGCTCGAAACACTGGCGGAGCAGCCCATACTAGTGGCGGCGCGGCACCTCATCCGACGCCTGGCCAAAGCGGCAGCGGTGAACGCGGCATTCAAGCAAGCGGAACGCGCGACCCCAGTAGATCTTCTCAAAAAGTACACAACGAAAGATGGCCACGGCCATGTGCGCTTCAAGCCAGTTGCGAACGTGTTGTGGCGAGTGAATGGCGCGGAAAGGCAGGGTGTGCTTGATTCACTGCCGGCTTACGAGGAATCGCTCGCACCGGACCGGCGACACCTGTTTCACTTTTTCAAGGAGTGCGATGCAGCGTTCAAGATCGTGGGAACGGGCAGCGTCGCGCTTCGCGATTACGTGGTGCTGATGGAAAACGGCGAAAACGATCCTTTGTTCTTACAAATCAAGCAGGAAGCCCATTCCGCGTATGCGCCGTATTTGAAGCATGTGCACTATGACCATCAAGGGCAACGCGTAGTGGAAGGGCAGCGCAGAATTCAGGCGCTTTCGGATTTATTGCTGGGCTGGACGCGCGCCGGCGACAACGATTATCTGGTGAGGCAGTTGAACGATCACAAGGGTTCGGTGCAACTGGATACGCTGCGCGGCGACGGCTTACAAAGTCTAGCGAATGTGGCGGGCGAACTGCTGGCACGAGGACATGTGAGATCGGGCGATGCGCTGGCGATCAAGGGTTATATCGGAAGCGCAGGTCGGATTGCCAAATCCGTCAATCGGTTTGCGCTGCGGTACGCGGAAGTAACGAATGACGATTTCGAAGAATTCAAGAAGGCTATCAGGGCGGGGCGGGTAAAGGTAGCGGGAGAGGCGAAGAAGCGCGCCTAACTAGTATTTCCGCAAAAAAGCTTCCAGGCTTTCCAACTCAGCCGCACGGGTGGCGATGCACACATCTATTCCTTCCAGTGTCTCGTCCAGAGTGTGGCGTGCGCCTAATAATCTGTCGACTCGTGGTTCAAAGAAGGTTTTCAACTCTTCTTCCGATTGAGCGTCGCAAAAGGAGGCGCCCGCCAGCGGGAAAAGAGCGGCAAAATCGGAGCCGCCGCCGGTGGGCCGCTTGGCAAGAATTTCGTCGTAGTGAGTTTTCATGAACTCGAAAGGCATCTTGCGGGTGGCGTCTGAAATTTGGCCGCCGAACACAAGCAGGGAACCTCCCGTTTCCATCAAAGGGACATCGCCGGCGAGGACGGCAAGCATGGCCTGATTGATCGCTGCGGGATCGCGGAAAAAGACCATGGCGAACCCAAGATCCTGACGAGCCTGGCGATCAGTGGTTTTTTTCATTTCAGCCAAGTAGCGATCCATCAAACTTTTGTCACCGTAATAAGCGGCTGTTCGGAGAACGGAAGCAACCAGGTTTGGATCGACGGAGGAGTGGTCATTGAGCCACTTTTCGGCCAATTCCCTGCCCTGCTTTGCCAGTTCCTGGTCGCCACCGAAAGTGGCCACCGATCTCACGAGCCGGGGTCTCAGTAGGCGGACATCGTCAGATTCATCGCTCCGGGGAATCCAACCGACTTGACGCGCCCGCGCGCCGAAATTGCTTTCTATGAAATGCCGGTAATTTGTGAGAAGGTTGGTCGGCACCCACTGCTTTGGAAAGGGGCTCGATGACGACTGTTGTATTGCAATGGAAAGGGCAGACTCAACAACGTGACGGTCGGAATCGGAATGAAACAGCTCGACCAACTTGAGTTCGTCGACAAGCTGTAGCCGTCCAGCGGCCACGCCGGAACGCACGTTGCCCATGAAATCGACACGTTCAGAGGTGCTTAAGCTCTCGACCGCTTCGTCGCTTGTCAGTTTCTGAAACAGATCTCCCTGGTAATGGATTTGGTAGTACCCGACAGCATTGTCGTTCATCTGCACCCAAGCCGGACAACTTTTCACCTTTAACTTCAGGTCTTGCTTCGGCTGCTCCATCAGCGCACAAGATTTTTGAGCGCCACTTTCCGATGGGTAACGGATACAAACCGGGATCTGCCAAGTTTGCGCGTGATCGTTCTTAGTTCCCAGGGGCAAAGAGCGATGCTGTTCCAAGTGCAAGACGGGAGAATCCTGGCGGCAATCCAACGAGGCGAAAACGACTGGCACACCGGCCTGATCCGAAAGGTCGAGAAGGCTTTGGTGACGTTCTTTTTGCTTGCAGTGCTGATGGCATCGAGGAATTCGGGGGCGGTCGCGTTCCGGAACGCGTACTCCTTAAGGTAACTCTGCACACCTTTGCGAAATTCGGCGGGACCGATATAGTTTTCAAACATGCCGATGACGGCCGCGCCTTTCTGATAGGTAATTCCGTCAAACGCGTTGCTGATGTCGTCTTTCGTCTTGATCTCCTGGCGGATTTTCCGCACGGAAACGAGACTGTCCTCGCCTTCGGCGTAGAGCTTTGAGTCGACATCTTCGACGCGAGTTTTCCACTCGGGCTTCCATTCGGCGATGAGTTTCTGTTCGATCCATGTGGCAAAGGCTTCGTTCAACCAAATGTCGTTCCACCATGCCGTGGTAACCAAATCGCCGAACCACTGATGCGCGAGCTCATGGGCGGCCGTTGAGGCGTAATCGCGCTGACGAGGGATAGTGTCGCGAGCCGGGTCAGCCAGGATAATGCTCTGTCCGTAGGTGACCATACCCGGGTTTTCCATTGCACCGAAGCCAAACGTCACGGGAATAGCAACCTGATCGGATTTTTCATATGGAAACGGAATGCCGAAGTAATCTTCCAGCCGATTGAGGATGGTGGCGGTTACTTCGGCGGCGTATTTCGCTTCGTTGGAGTGGCCTTTGTGAACCACGATGCGCACTGGAAACTGATTTTTGCCTGCTTTGCCCGCGTCGACGTATTCAAAAGGTCCCACGGCAAAAGCCACGAGATAGCTGGGCAGTGGTTTGGTCTGCTTGAACATATAGGTCTTCAGCGAGCCATCGTTCTGCTCTCGGTCAATGGGAGTGTTGCTGATGGCGGTATCGGAGGCGGGCACGTGCAACGTAATCTGCCACGGCACCTTGTGGGAGGGCTCATCAAAACACGGGAATGCGCCGCGGGCATCGGTGTTTTCGAACTGCGTGAAGATGTACTTGTTTCCGTTCTCTTCCATGCCGAAAATCCCAGAGCTGTTCTGCTGGCGAACCTTGCCCGTGTAGCGTATCGTCAGCTCGCCCTTGCCTTGCGGAATCTGCGATGCGAAGTCCAGCGATAAGAAGTCTTCTCCGCTAGTGTAGTGTCCACGAA
>PMSX01000286.1 GCA_003167495.1 Bryobacterales bacterium
TCCACGGACGCTTCTCCGGAAACGGCAGGCGTGCCGCCTGGATAGCCGCAGATATTGTGAGGATCGAAAATGCGCAACTTGCCGAACACTGGGATGTGTTGCAGGATGAGGTAACCGAGATCGAATCGAAGAGCGGCCGGCCAATGTTTGGTGACACATTTCCGAAATGAGCAACAGGCGCGGTGCTGAGAACTTGAGAGTTTTTTGGGGGATGGAAAGATGAAGACTGTCAGCGTTTATAGGCACGAGAGTGTCCCTACCGAGTTCGTTGAAAACGGAGGCATTCTGTTTGCCTATCGCCGCTTCGGCAAACAAGGGACCACGCCTGTGCTGTGTCTAGGCTACTACAACAGCAACATGGACGCCTGGGACCCGACGGTCACCAACGGACTTGCAGCAGACTTTGAGGTCATTCTGCTTGACAACGCCGGCGTTGGAGCCTCGGGGGGTGAAACGCCTTCTACTGTTGCGGAAATGGCACAGCACGTTTTTGCGTTCTGCAAAGCACTCGATCTGAAGACGGTTGACGTCTTCGGTTTCTCATTGGGTGGGATGATCTCACAACAGTTAGCTCTGGATCATCCCCGGCTGGTACAGCGCCTGATCTTATCGGGAACAGGTCCGCGCGGAGGTGAGGGCATGACGTTCACCGAGCTATCTCCTGAAGAACAAGCCGATCCGGTTGCATTCCTGTTGGGAGCCTTCTTCTCTCCTTCCGAGGCTAGTCAGGCGGCGGGTCGCGCGTACCTGAAGCGACTTGAATCTCGCAGAGAAGATCGTGACCGATCCGTATCGAGAGATTCGGCTGTTGCGCAGCTTGAGGCCATCAAAGAATGGGGAAGCATACCGGCAAGCGGACGTTACGCCACATTGAAGGACATCACGCATCCCGCGCTTGTCGTTCATGGCAACAAAGACGTCGTTGTTGCGCCAATCAACGCGCTCATCCTGGCCGAGCACCTGCCAAACGCCCAGTTAATCGTCTATTCCGATTCGAGTCACGGCGCTCAATATCAACACGCGAGATTGTTTCTAGCGCACGTAAAGCTGTTCCTGGTTTCCTGTATCTGACCAGAATCCGTGTTGGGCGAGAAAGCAAGTTAAGACAGACTAAACCATGTATTGAGGCAAGGAGAACACGAACATGCAAACCGCTAATGAAGCGAGCAACACAGTTGCTCCAACGCAATTCCTCCCGGTGAAGAATCAAAAATATGCCTATCGGCGTTTCGGAAGCGGATCCCAACGGCCGCTCCTATTCTTGCAGCACTTTACAGGCACGCTCGACAATTGGGATCCTGCGGTAACCGATGCACTCGCGCATCGGGGCGAGGTAATTCTGTTTGAAAGCGCAGGTATTGGACGGTCAACCGGTAAGGTGCCGGACACCGTGGCGGGTATGGCGAGTCACGCGCTTGCTTTCCTCGATGATCTGGGCTTGGCCACCTGCGACATTCTCGGATATTCTCTGGGTGGCATGGTCGCGCAGCAAATAGCGATGGATCGTCCCTCGATCGTCCGGAAAATGATTCTTGTGGGAACAGCTCCGCGAGGAGGGGAGAACATCATGCACCTGGAGAAACCCTCCTTGGCGAAATTTCTGCAGGACCCGAGCCTCAAAGGTTACGCCATTTTGCAAAAGATCTTCTTCGATTCAACGGAATCAAGCCAAGCAGCGGGCGAAGCCTTTGTCGAGCGGTTGCAGAAGCGCAAAGAGGACCGAGAACCCGCCGCCGGGCCCGACGTGGCACAAGCTCAGATGATGGCGTTTCGGGATTGGGAGAAATTCACGGGCAAGCGCTTCGCCGACCTGGAAACCATTCACCAGCCAACACTCGTTGTGAACGGAATTCATGACGAGATGATTCCCATTTCAAACTCTTACTGGCTGGTTGAAAACTTGCCCAACGCTATGTTGCTCGCGTATCCCGACTCTGGACACGGCTCCCTTTTCCAGTTTCACGAGTCGTTCACGCTACAGGTGAAGGCCTTCCTTGCTTCAAACTCACCGTTCGCCCCGTACTGAGTTGATCTCAGCCGTGAATACTGATGAATTTAGAAGAAATAAAACAGGCAATGCAGGGGAAATGGGTCAGCATTGCGCCCGAGGTTCGCCCAAGCTCAATCAAGACTCCCGACGGCGGCATCAAGCCGTTCTACTTAACGAGGGCATTTACGTATGCGCGCGACGACCGGTTCGAGCTGACAATATTGAACCTCGCCGATCCGTATGGCAAGGTGCCACTCGCAAAGCTTTTTATTAAGGGCCACATGGTCTGGCAAGGCGATCACGCAATCGCTGCCGGGGCACAAAAGGTAACTTTCATCGCAGATGATGAATATGAAGTAACGCCTCTGTTGCAGGGCTTCGCCGACGCCATGAACCAGATCGCAAGTAATGGTTTTGACACATGGGAGGTGCACCGCACGCAGAGCATCTTTAGGAAGGCGTTTCCGCCATTTGGCCTTGCGCAGGAGCAAATGTTCGCGGAGTACGATCTGGTCTATCTTCATGACGGTCTGCTGTTCTGGGGGGCAAGACATGTCGACGGCCGCGGTTTCGATAAAGAAGAAAACCGACCAACGAACTTGCAAATACCACTTGTCAGAAAACAGCTATGAGTTTCTAATCCGCGATTCAATTATCGACCGGCGGGTGGGTGCCCGGCTTGAGATTTCGGCATGGCCGCCGAACAGCCTGTTTTGGCCAACCCTCGTACTTCTCATTTCAACTTCGGAGTGGCCATTCTCGTGCTGACCTGTATGTGCCCCTACTTGTAACGTCAATCGAAAACGGTCTGGCTTGAGACGTCATCAAGTAGCGCGGCAAGTTGATTTGGAGATGTGGGCAGGACTGAGAAGTTCTTCGGAGATTCGACGCATGGCGTATCAAATCAAAGTGAACAGTAAGGATCATCAGGTGGATGTCGACGGCGATACCCCCCTCTTGTGGGTGCTTCGTGACGTTCTAGAGATGACCGGTACCAAGTTCGGCTGCGGCATGGGGCTTTGTGGCGCCTGCACGGTCCATCTGAACGGCACTCCAACGCGATCCTGTGTCACGCCGATAGCAGCGGTGGGCGCCTCCGTGGTCACCACAATCGAAGCGATCGGAGAGACGGATCCAGGCGCGAAAATCCAAAAAGCTTGGCTCGACCTCGAAGTCGTTCAGTGCGGGTATTGCCAGTCGGGCCAGATCATGTCTGCGGCAGCCCTCCTCGCAGGGAATCCTAGCCCGAGTGACGGTGACATTGACCGCGCTATGTCGGGCAATATTTGCAGGTGCGGCACGTATGTCCGAATTCGCGGGGCTATTAAGCAAGCCGCTCAGTCCAGCGCACCCACAGCCAGGAGAGGATGAACGTGCTCGCAAATCAATTGACCAATACCCAGGAGAAGGATCTTTCCCGGAGAGCTTTCGTTGCAAAGGCGGCTGCAACTGGCGGCCTGTTGTTGGGATTTAGGATTCCTGCGCTGGCCGAGCAGGCCAACGAGTTCTCGCCAAATGCTTTTATCCGCATCGGACGTGACGGACGCGTGACAATCATTGTGCAACAAGTCGAAATGGGGCAAGGGACCTATACTTCGATGCCTATGCTCATCGCCGAGGAACTCGAAGTTCATCTGAACCAAGTACTCATTGAACATGCGCCGCCCAATGACAAGTTGTATGGGAATCCCGCGCTCGGATTCCAGGCGACCGGGGGTTCAACTTCGGTGCGGGTTTTTTGGGAGCCGCTACGCCGGGCCGGAGCTACAGCGCGCTGCATGCTGGTCTCGGCTGCGGCTCAAACCTGGAACGTGGACGAAAGCTCCTGCCATGCCGAAGACGCCGTTGTGACTCACACACCTACAGGGCGCAAGCTCACATACGGAGAGCTGGCGGACAAAGCGGCGACGCTGGCACCGCCGGCAAACGTGTCGCTGAAAGATCCGAAGGACTTCAGACTGATCGGAAAAGCAGTCAGGCGGCTTGATGCACCGAACAAAGTGAATGGCACAGCGGAGTTTGGCATTGACGTCAAAATTCCAGGCATGAAGATCGCCACGGTTGCCGCTTGTCCTGTCTTCGGAGGCAAGCTGGCGCACGTTGACGATACGCGGGCAAGGGCTGTTAAAGGTGTTCGCGCCATTGTCCGCCTGGACGACGCAGTCGCCGTAATTGCCGATCACATGGGTGCGGCTAAGAAGGGTCTAGCGGGGCTTCAAATCACGTGGGACCCAGGACAAAATGAGCACTTGTCTACTGAAGATCTTGTGCGACAGCTGGATTCGGCGTCACAGAAACCCGGCGTGACCGCTTTGCGGGAGGGTGACGCCGCCAAGGCCATGGCGGGAGCCGCAAAAACTATCGAGGCCGTTTACCAACTACCGCTATTGGCGCACGCGGCAATGGAGCCAATCAACTGCACTGTGCATGTCCAGGCGAATAGCTGCGACGTGTGGGTGGGCACGCAGGTCCTGACGCGAGCCCAGGCCGCTGCTGCCCGCGTTACAGGTCTGCCACTGGAACGAGTGACGGTTCACAACCACCTAATCGGCGGTGGCTTCGGCCGGAGACTTGAGGTGGACAGCATTATTCAGGCCGTGCAGATCGCCAAGCAAGTCGATGGTCCTGTCAAGGTCGTATGGACGCGAGAAGAAGACATCCAGCACGATGTCTATCGGCCCTACTACTTCGACCGTCTGGCTGCCGGGCTGAACGAAGCAGGCCTGCCAGTTGCTTGGACGCACCGCATCGCCGGCCCGTCAATCCTGGCGCGCTTTGCCCCTTCGGCTTTCAAGAACGGCATTGATAGCGACGCGATAGACGGAGCTGTTGGACCGTACAGCTTTCCCAGCGTTCTCGTGGATTACGTCCGGCAAGAGCCGCCGCCTGGTCTGACTACAGGATGGTGGCGCGGCGTCGGGATGACACACAACGGTTTTATGGTGGAAGGCTTCATCGACGAGCTGGCAGCCGCGGCCAACATAGATCCGGTTCACTACCGCCGCGCTTTGCTCGGCAACGCGCCGCGTGCCAGATCGGTCCTCGACCTGGCCGCCAGTAAAGCGGGTTGGGGAGAGCCGTTGCCTGCCGGCAACGGTCGCGGCATTTCGGTCATCTTCGGGTTTGGTACTTTCCTGGCTCAGGTGGCTGAGGTCGCCGTCGACAAGAACGGCCATGTTCGAGTTCAGCGTGTCGTATGTGCGGCGGACTGCGGAAGGATCGTGAACCCCGACACGGTTGTGGCGCAGGTGCAGGGCGGCATTATCTTCGGCATTACGGCTGTTCTTTACGGCGTAATTACAATTGAAAACGGCAGGGTGAAGCAGCGCAACTTCGACACTTACAGGATGCTGCGCATGAATGAAGCTCCGGCAATCGAGGTCCATCTTGTCGATTCCAAAGAAGCTCCGGGAGGAATGGGCGAGACGGGCACAGCGGCGCTCGCTCCAGCTGTGGTTAATGCAATCTTCGCCGCATCTGGCAAGCGCCTGCGCATGTTGCCCATCGACATCGCCCAGCTCAAAGCCAGCGACCGCCGAGAACCCAATAGCCGTATTCGGAAGCCGAAGTTTGAGCGAGCGCCGAAATATCGGCACCTTTGCAATATCCAAATGCCGGGGATTTCAGATACCCGCAAACGGTACGGTGGTTGCTACATCTCCTCGTTCTTACGTGATGGGCTCGCTACCTATAAACAAGATGAAAACGCTTTCGAAGTACAAACTCTGGGTAGGCGCGGCGTTTTGCTTGCTCGTCGTCGGCCTGTTTGTTGGAACCATACGCCCAAGCCGTGTAGCGGATGCCCATCCGGGCGCCTTGCCGGACGTTGAGGTCGCGCAGGTTGAGCAGAAAGATATTCCGATTTTTGGCGAGTGGATCGGCACGCTCGACGGATTTGTAAATGCCGACGTCAGGGCACAAGTCACGGGTTACCTGCTACGGCAGGGTTACCAGGAAGGCGCATTCGTCAAGAAGGGGCAGTTACTCTTTGAGATCGATCCGCGGCCGTTCCAGGCCGTTGTCGACCAGGCTGAAGGACAGTTAGCGCAGGCCAAAGCGCAACTTGCTACTGCCCAAGCGGTTCAAGGCAGAACTCAGCTTGATGTAGATCGGTACACCCCGCTGGCAAAAGAACAGGCAGCGAGCCAGCAGGATCTCGATAATGCCGTTCAGAACAACTTGGCCGCTAAGGCCAGCGTGGCGTCGGCCGAGGCGCAAATCAAAACGGACGAGGCTGCCCTTGAAACGGCTAGGATCAACCTCGATTTTACCCGCCTTGTAGCGCCTATCGATGGCATAGCTGGGCAGGCTCAGCTTCAGGTGGGCGCGTTAGTCAACCTAAACAGTGGACCCGTAACATCCGTCTCAACCGTCGATCCCATCAAGGTCTATTTCACGGTCGGCGAGCCGCAGTACCTGGCATTCAGAAAACGCTTCCCCACGGAGAGTACTCGACTAGCGGCTGATAAGAGTCTGCGCCTCGAACTTATTTTGGCAGATGGCTCAATTTACCCGCACGAGGGGTCGTTCTTTTTTGCGGACCGTCAGGTCAATGAAAGTACGGGGGCGATACGGATTGCTGGAGTATTTCCAAATCCCGGAAGTATTCTGCGGCCCGGGGGGTATGGCAAAGTTCGCGCGGCTATCCGAATCCAGCCGAACGCGCTGCTTGTGCCTCAGCGTGCCGTGTCGGAAATGCAAGGCGGCTATCAGGTTGCGGTTGTGGATACCGGCAATAAAGTCGGCATCCGATCCGTCAACGTGGGCGACCGCATCGGTAACCAGTGGATTATTGCCGACGGACTGAAGCCAGGGGAACAGGTCATCGCCGAGGGTGTGCAGAAGGTGCGTGCAGGTATGCAGGTCAACCCCAAGCCATATGCCATGGAAACTGCGGGAAGGTAACACCAATGTCAAAGTTTTTCATCGGCCGTCCTATCATTGCCATGGTCATCTCGATCATCCTCGTGCTGGTTGGCACTCTCACGATCTTGAGCTTGCCGGTGGCGCAATTCCCCAGCATCGCTCCTCCCGAGATTCAAATTCTGGCGACCTACGTCGGGGCGGACGCGCAAACGCTCGAGCAAGCGGTTGCCACTCCCATCGAACAACAGATGAATGGCGTCGACAACATGAACTACATGTATTCGCTGAACGCCACTGCTAACTCAATTACCACACTGATCGTCAACTTCGACCAGAAGACCGATCCAAACAGCGATTACATACTCGCACAAAGCCGTGAAACGCAGGCCGCGTCTCAGCTTCCCGTGGACGTGACTAACTAAGGCATCACCGTCAGAAAATCGGTGACCGCTCCACTCATGTGGGTTGCCCTGTATTCGCCGCACGGAACCTATGATGCCAAGTTTCTAGCCAACTACGCATACATCAATCTCACAGATCCCATTTTGCGTTCGCCAGGCATCGGTAACGTTCAGGTATTCGGCTCCGGCCAATACGCGATGCGGCTTTGGGTAAAACCCGACCAACTGGCGAAGCTAGGCATCACCGTCCCGGAAATCATCAGCGCCATTCAAGCGCAAAACACTGTGAATCCGGCAGGGAAGGCAGGAGGCGAGCCCGCCCCCAAAGGCCAGGAATTTACTCACACGGTTCTCGCGCAGGGCCGGCTGGTCCGCCGGATGAATTCGGCAGCATTGTCGTTCGCGAAACGCCTGATGGCGGAACCGTCAGAGTCCGCGATGTCGCCCGAATCGAGCTAGGTTCCCAGGACTATACCGTGGTTGGACGTTTTAATGGAAAGCCAGGCGCTATTATCGCGGCATACCAATTGCCGGGCTCGAACGCGGTCGATGCCGCCGCCGGCGTCAAGAAATTGATGTCTCAAATGAAAGAGCGCTTTCCGGAGGACATGGACTTCGTGGTTTCCCTCGACACGACTCTTTCGGTTACGGAAGGCATCAAGGAAATCGTCAAGACACTGTTGATCGCCCTTGCGCTGGTGATCCTCGTCGTCTATCTTTTCCTGCAGAGTTGGCGGTCTACGTTGATTCCTCTCCTGGCGGTACCCGTTTCGCTGGTGGGCACTTTTATACTCTTCCCGCTGTTCGGTTTTTCCATTAACACGCTTTCTCTCTTTGGTCTCATGCTGGCGATCGGTCTGGTGGTGGACGACGCCATCGTTGTGGTGGAGGGCGTGGAGCGTCATATCGAAGAGGGGCTCACTCCTAAGAACGCAGCTTTGGAGGCAATGGAAGAGCTCTCTGGACCAGTGGTAGGAATCGCGTTGGTTCTCTCCGCGGTTTTCGTGCCCACCGCGTTCATTCCCGGTATTACCGGCAGACTCTATCAGCAGTTCGCCGTCACTATTGCGATCTCCGTTATTCTCTCGGCGTTCAACGCTCTTACGCTGAGCCCGGCATTGGCCGCGCTCCTATTGCGCCCGCGGCAACCGAGCCGGGGCTTGCTGAGGAGGTTCTTCGATTGGTTTAACCGCCGTTTTGAGCAAACGACAGAGATATACGTTCGTTGGAGCGGCGTGCTGCTGACAAAGACCGCGGTAATGGTTTTGTTGCTCGCGGCTTTTGGCGTTGCGGCGGGTTTCTTTGCAAATCGAGTGCCATCGAGTTTCCTCCCGGACGAGGATCAGGGTTATGCCTTCGTCAATCTGCAATTGCCAAACGGGGCATCGCTAGAACGGACAACCGCGGTGGCTGCCGATGTCGAAAAAATCATAATGAATACGCCGGGGGTGAAATATGCGACCAGCGTAGCGGGTTTCAGTTTGCTTAGTTATGTTCGTACCAGCTACAACGCCTTCTTTTCCGCGACCCTCAAGCCTTGGGATGAGCGAACGACAAGAGAAGAGCAATTTCAAACGATCAAGGCCCATCTCAACCGGGAGTTGAGCAAGTTGCCCGCGGGCATAGCCTTCAGTTTTTCTCCGCCTGCCATCCCGGGGGTCGGCACCGCCGGCGGATTCACGTTTATCCTCGAAGACCGTTCAGGCGGCGATATTCAGTTCCTGGCCAAGAACCTCGCCACTTTTCTTGAGGCTGCCCGAAAACGGCCCGAAATCGCCAATGTCACAACTACTTTCTTAGCCAGCGTCCCGCAGGAATTCGTCGAAGTGAACCGTGACAAGGTGCTGAAGCAAGGTGTGAACCTTAACGATGTCTACCGTACAATCCAGGCATTCATGGGCGGCTATTTCATCAACTATTTCAATCGCTTCGGCCGGCAGTGGCAGGTTTACCTTGAAGCGGAGGGCGAGAACCGCGCCAAGGCGGATGACGTCGGGCTGTTCTACGTTCGCAACAACAAAGGGGAGAATGTCCCGTTGTCGACGCTTACCTCGGTGAAGCCGCGGCTTGGGCCGGAGTTTACCCTGCGTTACAACGAATACCGATCGGCGCAACTCAATGGCGGCGCAGCGCCTGGCTACAGCGCGGATCAAGCCACCGCAGCTCTCGAAGATGTCTTCAAACAGACAATGCCGCGTGAGATGGGCTTCGACTACTTGGGCATGTCGTTTCAGGAGCAGAAAGCCCGGCAGGGAGTGCCCGCCTCATTGATCTTCGGACTCTCCCTATTATTCGTCTTCCTGATTCTGGCGGCCTTGTATGAGAGCTGGTCGCTACCATTTAGCGTGCTGCTGAGCACTCCCGTAGCGGTCTTCGGGGCCTTTTTTGTCCTTTGGTTGCGCCGCTGGCTGCTCGGCGTTTTTCTGCCCCCTTACATGGTTCAAATCGAGAGCGACGTCTACTCGCAAATCGGCCTGGTGATGCTCATCGGCTTGGCCGCGAAGAACGCAATTCTAATCGTCGAGTTCGCCAAGGATGAATTCGAAAAAGGAAAATCATTGGCGGACGCCGCGCTCGAAGGGGCCAGACTTCGCCTGCGGCCAATTTTGATGACCTCTTTTGCGTTCATTCTCGGCTGCGTGCCCCTATGGACGGCCACCGGAGCCGGGTCGGTTGGGCGCCAAATCATGGGCACTACCGTCATCGGCGGGATGATGGCCGCCAGCCTGATCGGAATCTTCTTCGTGCCTGCCATCTTCTGCTTCGTGGAGAAATGGTCAGGCGCCACAAAAGAACCGATCTCGAACACCTTGCCGGGAACGCTGGCACCGGCTGAGGGAGACTGACATGGTCCTATGAAGAATCTCGCCCCATTGATGTTCATTGTCCCCGCCTCGATCTTACTGGTCGGGTGCATGGTGGGACCAAACTACCACCGGCCCATCGTTCAGACTCCAGGTGCATACCGAGATTTGAAGGAAAGCCCGCAAGCCCTGGCCCAGGCGGCGTCCTTCGCAGACCTTCCCTGGTGGAAGGTGTACCAAGACTCCCAACTGCAAGAACTCATCCGCATAGCCCTCAAAGAGAATTACGACCTCCAATTGGCGACCGAGCGCATCGCCGCTGCGCGCGCTCAGGTCACCATCACTCGCTCCAGTCTGTTTCCGCAGGTACAAGCCAACCCTACTTTCAGCGGGGGAAAGGATCCAAGCACGCAAGCTAAGGCCAATATTCTGGCCGTGACTGCCGACGCGGCGTTCCAGTTAGACCTCTTTGGCCGCCTGCGGCGAGCGACCGAGGCTGCGCGGGCCGAGTTGCTGGCTACCGAGATTGCGCGGCAAACCGTTATATTGACCCTGGTGAGCGACGTTGCAAGTGACTATTTTCAGCTGCTGGATCTAGATCTCCAGCTCCACATCACCCAGGACACGATCAAAACACAGGAAGCCTCCGTGAAGCTGACAAAATTGCGACTCGATCATGGAGTTGCAACCAAGCTAGATGTGCTGCAAGCCCAGCAGGTGCTGGATACAGCTAACTCTCAAATCCCCGACTTCGAGAGAGAGATCGGCCAAGAGGAAGACGCGATCAGCATTCTGTTGGGTCACTATCCGGAGACTGTGCAACGCGTGCGCTCTTTGGCCGATCAGCCGCTTCCGCCGGACGTGCCGTCAGGCATGCCGTCCTCGTTGCTCGCACGTCGGCCGGACATTCGCGAAGTCGAGCAAGAACTGATCGCTGCGAACGCTGAGATCGGTGTCGCGCGAGCTGCGTACTTTCCGCAGATTTCCCTAACTGGCGGCGGGGGTGGCGTGATCGGTCGGAGTACTCTCTTGAGCGGCCTTCTTGGCTCACAGGCTGGCATCTGGTCCTATGCAGCCCAAGTCAGTCAGCCAATCTTCACAGGGGGAGCCCTGCGTGGGAATCTAACACTGGCTGAATCGCAGCATCGGCAGGAACTGATTGCTTATAAGCAAGTCATACAATTGGCGTTCCGCGATGTCTCTGATGCGCTGATTGGTTATCAGAAACTTCATCAAGTCCGGGTCGCCCAGGAGACCACGGTTAAGGATCTGCAAGATACAGTTGCCACCTCGCTGGTACGATATCGCGGAGGCATCACCACCTACCTCGAGGTGCTCGATGGGCAGCGATCCCTTTTTACCGCTGAACTTACTCTCGCCCAAGCGCGAGGCAACGAGTACCAAGGCTTGGTGCAGCTTTACAAGGCGCTTGGCGGAGGCTGGCAGTAGCCTTTCCAAACCCCGCTGGAGCTGGCTGTGTCCCGGGTAGTAGCCACATCCAACCGAAGACCTCCGTTGCTCCCCAACACCAAATAGCGTTAAACATTTGCGGACTCCGATAACGAAAGAGCTCCCGCGAGAAGCGGGAGTCTTATGGCAAGGTCTCTATCATCTAGTTCAGAGGTAACCCGCACGGCATCGACTTCGACGGGAAGTGAAATTATCCTCAAACACTCACGCTTAGT
>PMSX01000329.1 GCA_003167495.1 Bryobacterales bacterium
TACTGGGAGACCCGGAGGGCTGTCTAACTTCCACTTCTATGTCGCACACCCGTTTTAGACGTTGCGTATTTGACGGCTGCGACCTGGCTCCGTTGAACAATGTCGGATCTGCAATTTTTTTCAAGCGTACTCCAGAACCGAAGATTTCTTCATCTAACCTTAAGTAAGCACGAATCGCCACAGCTTGGCGATCAGACTAGAGGAGAAACAGAAAAATGACGAAACAGACGAATCTTGGCGGGAGCTTCGCGCTGCCTGGCGCCGCGCCGACCTTGAAGCGCATGGGCTATGGCGCGATGCAACTTGCCGGGCCGCAGGTGTGGGGACCGCCGCGCGATATTGACGGTGCGATTGCTGTTCTACGAGAGGCGGTTGCGGCTGGTGTAACTCATATCGATACGAGCGACTTTTACGGTCCACATGTGACCAATCAGATCATTAAGCGGGCAATTCATCCCTATCCGGATGACTTGGTGATCGTCACCAAGGTTGGCGCTCGCCGGGGCGAGGACAAGTCTTGGATTCATGCTCTTTCGCGGCAACAACTCACCGACGCTGTTCACGATAATCTTCGAAACCTAGGACTCGACGCGCTGGATGTGGTCAACCTTCGGGTGGGAGGAGTGATGCGGCCAACGGAGGGATCCATCGAAGAGCCTCTGACGGTGCTGGCCGAACTCAAACAACAGGGACTGATTCGTCACTTAGGTCTCAGTAATGTCAGTCCCGCGCAGTTGCGGGAAGCTCAGACCATCACTGAGATAGTGTGCGTGCAGAACCTTTACAACCTGGCCCAGAGGAGCGACGACGGATTCATCAATGATCTCGCGGAGCAAGGCATAGCCTATGTACCATTCTTCCCGCTAGGTGGGTTCAGTCCGTTACAGTCGTCGGCGCTCGACGCGGCGGCAGCGGCGCTGCAGGCGACACCAATGCAGGTCGCGCTTGCATGGCTTCTTCAGCGCGCGCCTAACATCCTGCTGATCCCCGGCACCTCTTCAATCGAACATCTTCGCGAGAATCTGAAGGCCGCAACGCTGGAAATTCCTTTCGAGCTGATGGCCGAGCTGGAGTTAATCGGCGGTGGGGTTCGACAGTCATAACCGATCAAGTGGGAGCTCCCATATAGAATGACAAAGTGAAGATAAATCGATGAAGGTTCACCTCCCGCTAGGGTTTGCGATTCTCACCACTTCAGCACTTCTCCAGCCTCTTTCCGCCGCACCGCTGGATGAGACAACGCAGCACTTGGCGCGCGACATCTTTCAGCAACTCATTGAAATCAACACCACAGATTCGGTGGGCAGCACGACGGTCGCGGCCGAAGCTATGGCGAAGCGCCTGCTCGACGCCGGGTTTCCAGCCGAAGACGTCAAAGTCGTTGGCCCGAACAGCCGCAAAGGTAACTTGGTTGCGAAGTTTCGCGGCATTGGGTCGCGCAAGCCGATTCTGATCATCGGCCACCTGGACGTTGTCGAAGCCCGCCGGGCGGACTGGACCACCGATCCCTTCCAATTCGTTGAAAAGGAGGGCTATTTCTACGGCCGTGGCACGCAGGACATGAAAGTGAACGATGCCGTTCTAGTAACCAACTTTATCCGGCTCCGGCGGGAAAACTACCGTCCCGATCGCGACATCATTCTTGCTCTTACCGCGGACGAGGAAGGCGGCAAATCGAATGGCGTCGACTGGCTACTTAAGAATGATCGCAATCTGATCGAGGCTGAATTCGTGCTCAACGCCGACGCGGGCGGAGTTACCACCGTTAAGGGAAAGCCCGTGAACGTGGACGTGGAGGCCAACGAAAAGCTCTACGCGGATTATCAACTCAGCGTAACTAATCCCGGCGGCCACAGTTCGCTTCCCGTTCCGGATAACGCCATTTATCACGTCGCTGACGCGTTGGGGCGCTTGGAGCGCACGGCCTTTCCAATGGAGCTGAACGCAGTCACCCGCGTCTACTTCACACGCCGCGCGGCGCTGGAGACTGGCCAGACCGCGTCCGATATGAAGGCCATTCTCTTAACGCCTCCCGACGACAGCGCGGTCGCCCGCCTATCGGCCGATGCGCGTTACAACTCCCTCATTCGGACCACCTGCGTCGCTACTATGATGGACGCCGGCCACGCCCCCAACGCTTTGCCGCAACTGGCGCAGGCCAACGTAAACTGCCGCATCCTGCCAGGGCATTCGGCCGAAGAAATCCGGCTGGAGTTGGTCCGCATCTTCGCAGATCCAAAGATCCTTGTCCGGTACGTGGACGATGCCAGGAACGTCTACGACCACACTCCCGACAAGAATGCGTTTCCTCCCATTCTGCCTCCGGATGAGGTCCTGAAGCCGCTCGCGCGCATCGCCGACGAGATGTGGAACGGGGTGCCCGTCATCCCCGAAATGGAAACCGGCGCGTCCGACAGCATTTACACCGTGGCCGCCGGCCTGCCGAGTTATGGCGTAAGCGGAATCGCAATCGACCAGGACGATGTTCGGGCGCACGGTAAGGATGAGCGGGTGCGCGTGAACTCGTTCTACGATGGCGTTGAGTTTTATTATCGATACCTGAAAGCCCTCACGACTGCGCGCTAACTTTTGAAAATCCGGCTGGGCTGTGCCCGCATTGGATGCTATGTGTTCTCCTATTTCGCCTCGGCGGCGCGCTTCAAGTCGCTCGCGAATTCATCAAACGCGGGTTTCAAGTCTGGAATAGACCGGGAGATCAACGGGGCCATCAAGCCGGTGTACGCCTCGCGCATCGAAAATTCGACTTCGCCGTTTGCGCTCGGCGTAAGTACGAAAGTCCTCTCACCCTTGAAGAGACCGAGCGGCATGCCGCTGGTCCACATCATTCGGCGCGGCGATTGAAATTCCGCGACTTTGACCGGAAAAGCGCGGCCCGGATTGATCTTCGGATAGAGCGTAACCTGTTCACCCAGTGCGATCTTGCCTTCGACTTTCTGTACCGTGTTGTTCCAGCGAACGTATCCGGCACCGTCTGTAAGGAGGGCCCAAATTCGTTCCGGTGTCGCACGAATCGAAGCCTTTACGGCGAATTCTTTCATATCTAGAGCCATTCTGGACTTGCCTGGTCACGTCTGTCAACGAACCTGAATGTGCGGAACGGATCTACTTCAAGACGAGGAGCTGTTTTCCCCAAGTCAGCAAGGTTTTGAAAGTGGGCATCAGCCCCTCACCCAGCTTTGTTAGCTGGTATCGCGCTATCCGGCTTGCCCCTGAGTCGTGCGCTAAAAGCCCTGCCCTAGTCAATTCGCGCAGATTTCGCGTGAGTTCCTTCTGGCTGATCGGTGTAACTGTAGCGAGCAATTCGTTGTATCTCTGCGGGCCGTTCAAAAGGAGCGATCGCAGGACCAGCAACTTCCATTTGCCACCAACGATCTGGATCGCTGCTTCCACAGGACACGGCTCGACGGTTCGGGTCACTTATTCATCCTTAGAATGTGCTCGTCTTTTATCGCACGCCGCCACTGCTAGACGCCTGTCAGCTTAGCGCGCTTCATCCAGCCGGTGCGCGACTGCTCGCTGTAGCACCATGCCAGAATTACAATTCCTGTCTTGGAAGTATAAGTATTCCAGCGGTTCGCAATGATACGGTCCTCCGTCGGGGCCGGCACACCAGGCACTGGGGGCTTCGTGAAGCTCCAGACGTCCGTCGATTTATAGATCTGCCCTTCCAGCAGCTTGTCCTCGTAAAAGAAATCGCGCTCCCTGCTCAGTTCCCCGGAGGTGTTGCCATGTGTGCCACTGAGAATCCAGACCATTTCCTTCCGCGCACCTGGCTGCGTGAACTCCTCACGAATCGCCGCGATCAGCTGGCTAACCGCAACGGCGTTAGTGGGCTGAGTCACGGTGTAGAATTTGCCATGCTTAGTAAAACCGGCGATCTTTGTAGGCATTGCCATAAGTCATGTCTCCTAAGTCTGTCTTCGCCAGTGTACCTCGCCCAAGGCCAGACAAGTAACCCCAAGGCAGAGTTACTAGGATTTGTGCGGCGGTAGCCGCAGAGCTATCGCTGCAGCATGCCTTATAAAAGCGCTAGGCCTCGCGTGGCAGAATCGAGAATTAATGGCTACTTCGATTGGCAAGGGTGACTCGCGATATCAGGCGCTGAGAAGGGACACAATCTACGATGGCCCGCTTCAGGTGTGGACGCGCCCGATTCGATTGAATTGTGTGAAAACACCGAAGACGTCGTCAGGGTTCTTCAACGAACGATCGAAGAAGGGCGGCGTCCGATAATCCGGAGTGGCGGACATTGCTACGAAGACTTTGCGGTGAACAATCCCGGAGGAAGCATAGTCGATTTGAGTCTTTTGCCTTCGTCTCACGCGCCGCACGCTGGCGCGAGCTACCAGATCAGTGCCGGCAGATGCTTGGGCGATATCTATCTCGATTTGTTCAAGCGATTTAACGTGACCATCCCTGGCGGGTCATGTCCCACTGTGGGAGCGGGCGGCCATATTAGCGGAGGTGGGTATGGTCTATTGTCACGGCTGCATGGCCTGACGGTAGATTGCCTTACCGGAGTGGATATTGTGACGGTCGATGAAAAAGGCAAAGCGGGATTACGCCGTGTCGACAAGACATCGAGCGCCGATCTTTTTAGGGCGTGCCGGGGAGCCGGCGGCGGGAATTTCGGGGTGATCACCGGGTTCCTATTCGACGAGCTGCCCCCTCCGCCAACGGAAGTTGCGATGGGCGGCCTTTCCTTTAACTGGGCGGAAACGACGGAGACGCGTTTTGTCGATATCGTGATGCGGTTTGGGGAGTACTGGCAGACGCGCGGGAGAGATGAAGATACTTGGGGCCTCTTCGCAATTCTCGATTTGGTGCACTCGGCGGCGGGCCGATTCGGTTTATCCTTGCAATTTTGTAACACCGATGGAACGTGCCGTGACCTCAGCATCGTCAATGAGTTTCTCGATCGGTTTCAAGATTGCGATCCCTTGCCGGAACACATTTCAGTCCCGGGCGGGCGAATCGGTCCTCAGAACTCTGCTGCGCAACGCCCCTGCCCCGGCGCGCATCCACTCAACCGACTGCCTTGGCTGGATGTCACAGTGGAGGGCGGAGGGGGACGACGGTCGCGCGCCAAATACAAGTCAACCTATATGAAAGAGAACTTCACGGCAGCGGAAGTCAAATGCATTTACAAGCATTTGAAACGTTCGGTGCCGGGCGCCAAAATGGGGCGACCGGTCTTGGCGGTTGATTCCTACGGCGGTGCCGTTAATAGGCCCGCTCTCGTGGGACAAACATCCATTCCGCAGAGAACCTCTATAATGAAGCTGCAATTTCAGGCGTATTGGACCGACGCGCAAGAGGACGAAGGCCATCTTGAATGGATGCGGGATTTCTACACTGATTTGTATTCAGGAGAGAACGTGCCAAGTCGTTATGCTGGCACGCCGTATCCTGAAAAGCACTACGATGGCTGCTACATCAATTATCCGGACCAAGATATGTTGGGATATCCGTTCTGGCCGCAGCTCTATTACGGTGACGGCGATCTGTATGCGTTCCTGCAAAATGTGAAGCAGCGCTACGATCCACATAACATCTTTCATCATGCTATGTCCATTCGGCCAAAACAGAATTAAATTGTGGCGCTAAGCAACCCAACCCGGCGTGCTTTCTTTCAACGGCTTGCTGCGAGCGGTTGCGCCGTACTGCCTGTTGAGTTTCAACAGGTTCAAATGCACACAATCCAATACGAAGGACGCGATGATTGTATTGAAGTATTCCGGCACGAGCGCGGGCACAGATGGAGAATACAGCGTGTGGCAAGTGCAAATCCGTCATTTTTCGCGCTCGATAGTTTTCGAAACCGCCTCTTCGTGGTAAACGATATCGATGAATACGAAGGTCTACCGATGGGTTCAGTAGAGTCATACGCCGTCGCTCCAAGCGCGGGTCGGCTACAGCTTATAGGGCGGCAGCCACTCTCTCTCTCGGCCATAGGCCCGAAGCATTTGGCTATCGCTCCGGATGGTCGCCACATAGTCGTCGCCATTTATGGAGGCGGGGCCTACAATGTCTTGCCTGTCCAGCTTGACGGAAAGATTGGCAATGTAGCGCAGGTGCTGAAAGAAATAGGTAACGGCCCTTATCCGAAAATACAGGCAACAGCGCATCCTTATTCAGTCGCCTTTCATCCTTCTGGAAAGATCGTCATCGCCACGGACTTTGGCGCCGAACGTATTGTTCTCTTTCGAAAGCGGCCGCCTAAGCCGCATACAACAAATCGAAGCTCCGCCGGGTAGCGGACCGGCTGACTTGTACATAAGCCGCAGTGGACAACATGTGTTTGTCGAGCACAAGCTGCAATCTTTGCGATGCTGCTATCAGTTCACTTCCAGTGGCAGCGCAGCATGTCTTGTTAAACGAGGCACCGTGCGAAAGCCGGCCATACGGCAGAGTGCATTCTAGACTCATTAAGCGCCTGAAGAAGATCGCGATACTATCAACGCATGCAAAGTTTCACAAAGTGTCTTTTGATTGCGGCCGCGTGTGCCGCGTTCCCCGTGGCGGCGGTTGAAACGGATTTTTTCAAAGCGGCTGATGCGAATCAAGATGGCTACATAACGCGCGATGAGCTGAGAGGCGCGATGACGCAGTGGTTGGGCGGGCGCCAGCGAATAGATCAACAGGAATTGGCGAGCGCGCTGAATGCGGCGTTTCCGGAATCGACGTTCATGGGGATGATCTCGCCGCCGCAGAGCAAGACACCGAAGCCAGAAGACCAACAGAAGATGGAGGCGGCGCTGCCAGAGTCGGCTCCGTCGAAACCGCTGAAGCCGCGGAAGGTGTTGGTGCTTTGTAGGGCGGCGGGGTTTGTGCACTCCTCGATTCCGCTGGCGGCGAAGACCGTGGAGGAACTGGGAACAAAGACGGGAGCGTGGACGACGGATGTGAGCTATGACTCGTCTGTGATCACGGCCGAGAATTTGAAGCAATATGACCTGGTTTTCCTGGACAGCACGACTGGCTTCTTCCTGGACGATGCGGATGCGACCGTGACGGCGGCGCGCAAGAGAGCGCTGCTGGATTTTGTGCGCTCGGGAAATGGACTGGCGGGGATTCACGCGGCGGCGGACTCTTATCATCAAGCCAGCGATGGGCCCGAGATTGGCGGGATGATAGCCACAGGCATTTTAGCCGCTGCGGACAAAGACCAAGACAAGACACTGGACGCGGCAGAATTGAGCGGGCTGGCGGACAAGTGGTTCGATATGGCCGACGCGGGGCACGCGGGCAAAGTGAGCGTGCCGGATTTCAAGGCCGGGTTTGCTCGGATTTTGTTCAGTACGCGCGGACCAGGGAGACCGGGCGCGCCACCAACGCCGCCGGCTGCGAAGACGGGGCCGGACCATCAATACGGAACGTGGCCGGAGTTCAACAAAATGATTGGCGGATATTTCAAGTTTCACTGGGTTTATCCGCAACACATTGTGTATAAGATTGACGATCCGAACAGCCCGCTGACGGCGATGTTCAAGGATGGGTTCGCGATTAACGATGAGACGTATACGTTCGGGGTGAAGAGTTGGTCGCGCGAGAACGTGCATGTGCTGACGAGCATCGATTACTCGAAGATGAGCGCTGAGGATAAGGCGAAAGAAGATTATCCGCGAGCAGACCATGATTACGGATTGAGCTGGATCCGGCGCGAGGGGAAAGGCCGTGTGTTTTACATGGCGCATGGGCACGCGGAAGAGGTATATGCAAACAAGCAGATGCTGGAGCATTTGCTAGCGGGGATTCAGTATGCGCTGGGAGATTTGAAGGCGGATGATAGGCCGAGCGCGAGGGAGCAGGGGAGGTAAACGACGGGCTGAGCTAATACCTGCGGCGTGCCCGCCTTCACGGTGACGGTGTCGATTCACTTCACCGTCGGATATTTAATCCCCAACTGCTCCAAATACGTGTCGTACTTCGCTGGATCATAGTAAAAACTCTTCATCCTCGGCCGATACTCCTGCATAATCTTCTCGTTCAGCCAGATTGCCGGCTTATCCTCCGGCCGAATAAAGCTCTGATATTTCACCGTCTTCGTCTGCACATTTCGGAAATAATCCCAAGATTTCTCGACCAGATCCGGATGCAAAAGCAAATCCAACATCGTAAACGCCTGCGCCTTCGCCCCCGCAATCACTCCCTTGTGCGCAATCGGCGTCGCCATCGAAACGCCGTTGGCCCAGTTGTGTCCCGGCCCACCGGGAATGTTAGATGGATAGCGCAGCACCACCGTCGGCACATTCCACGAAATATCGCCAATGTCGTCCGACCCGCCGCCGGTCGGCCCAACGTTGCCGGCTTCCATATTTTCATCCTCGACGGGTTTTGGCTCGCGCATCTCGCGCAGTTTCAGCGGCAATCCCTTCTCTTCCTGCTTCAATTCGTGCTGCAGAGCCTTTGCCAGCGTCTGGTCTGCTTCACTCCATTCGGGCAGGCCCACCTTCTTGATGTTTTCATTCATCGCTTCAGCAATCGGTTTGTTGAAATATCCGGGCCACGCGGAGCCAAGCAGTCGCGACGTATACGCCGTATCCGTCATCAGCGTGGCCGCCTTGGCCATGTTATCGCCAATGCGCCAGAGGTTCATGATGTGGTCGTAATCGGCTTCGCGATAGTAATACCAGACGGCCGCATTCGGCGGCACAACGTTCGGTTGATCGCCGCCATTCGTAATCACGTAATGCAGCCGCGTAGCCAGCCGCAAATGTTCGCGACGGAAATTCCAACCCACGTCCATCAACTCCACCGCATCCAGCGCACTTCGTCCGCGCCATGGCGCACCCGCCGCATGCGCGCTCTCGCCCTTGAACATATACTCCACCGACACCATGCCATCCCCCGGCCCCGGCCCATACGCAACGCCGAAATCACTCGCCACATGGCAAAAGAGCACGGCATCTACGTCTTTAAACAACCCCGCCTTCACGTAAAAAGCTTTTGTGCCAAGCAATTCCTCCGCCACACCGGGCCACAGCTTGATAGTCCCTTTCAAATGCTCGCGCTCCATCACCTTCTTCACTGCCAGTGCCGCGATGATGTTCAACGGCATACCGGAATTGTGACCTTCACCATGCCCCGGCGCGCCTTCAATCAGCGGGTCATGATACGCGACACCGGGCTTCTGTGAGGCTTGCGGAATATCGTCAATGTCGGAACCAAGCGCGATAACCGGCTTGCCTTCACCCCACGTCGCCATAAACGCAGTGGGAATACCCGCGACACCGCGCTCAACTTTGAATCCGTTCTTTTCCAGAATGCCGGACAGGTATTTGCTGGTCTCGAATTCCTGGAAGCCGAGTTCCCCAAAGCTGAACACGCTATCCACCATCACTTGTGCCTGTTTTCTCATGCCATCGATCTCGCCGCGAATGTCGGCTTTCATGGCATTCTCTTTTTCGAGCGAAACGGACTGTTGCGCAAGCAGACCGGCAGCTGCCAATAGGTACAACGCTGTGAACGTTTTCATGGAAGTGACTATTGTTGTAGCTTAGCTACTTCACTTCACAATGTGCAAGCGTTCAATGCCGGTGGCCTTGCCCGTTTCTTCGTCGGCATGAATCACAACTCCGTGCAATTCCACGCCGTGGCGCGCCGCTTCCATGCGGTTCGGGAGTCCCGTCGTGAACCGGCGGATGATACTTTCCTTCTCCACCCCGATGACGGAATCGTAGGGGCCGGTCATGCCCGCGTCAGTTTGGTAGGCGAGGCCGTTGGTGAGAACGCGCCCATCCGCGGTGGGCACGTGCGTATGCGTACCGATCATAGCGGTCGCGCGCCCATCCAGATGCCAGCCCATCGCCATCTTCTCGCTCGTGAGTTCCGCATGAAAATCGACGAAGCGGATTTTGATCGACGCGTCAAGCTTCGCCAACAGTTCGTCGGCCTTCTTGAACGGACAATCGATGTTCGTCATCGAAGCTCGGCCTTGCAAATTCAAGACCGCGTAGGGCATGCCATTGCGCGCCGTCCCCGTATAGACACCGGAACCAGGAAGGCCATTGGGATAATTCGCCGGGCGCAGCAATCGCGGATGAGTGCCGAGGTAATCGAAAATCTCGCGCTTATCGAAACTGTGATTGCCTCCGGTGAGCACATCCAGACCAAGCGAAAGCAACTCTTCCGCAATCGGCGGCGTGATGCCGAATCCGCCCGCGCTGTTTTCCGCGTTGGCAATTGCCAGACTGATTTTATGTTCGGTAATGATGCGGTTGAGGTTATCGGCGACAATGCCGCGGCCGGACGAGGCGAAAATGTCGCCAATAAAAAGGATATTCATCGTGGAAACAGCGGAAAGAAAAAACGTTCCCGGCGAGAGCTTCCTAACTCAATCCCCGTCATTGACCCCTAAGAGAGCAAGGGGGGAATCCTCCGAGCGCCTTTAGGCTTCTCCATGGCGCTTTTTACACACCGGAGCTTGCACACCAGCACTTAATTCGAGCGGGACTCCATGACATTGACTATCGGATCAATTTTTAGGAGACCAAGCGGACGCCCTCGCCGGGAACGCTTTTCCTCCCCAGAATAACAGAGAATGGCCCGATTTTTTATTCGCCGCGCAGTTCTTTTTCGAAAACGGCGGAAGTTTTCACGTGGACATACCCTTCGCGAAGGTAAAAGCGGTGGGCCGCTTCGCGCGCAACCCGCGAGCGCACAAGAGCACGGCGCAGTCCCTGTTCGCGCATCCAGGTCTCCGCACGCGCAATCAATTGTTTACCGATCCCCGTATTCCGATACTTTTCAGAAACAACGAAGCCGCCGATTTCGCCGTAAGGTTTCGATTGCAGATGGTGAACGATGCCAACATCAATCCAACCTACCGCCGTTTGGTCCAAACAGGCTAGAAATATCGCATGATCCGTTCGATTTTGCAGACAGGCGATCCGCCGTTCCATCGTTTCTTTAGACTGGGGATAACCGAATTCGGCACTCAGTTGTGCAGCGCATGCGGCGTCGGCAATTGTGATTTCGCGAATGATCAAAGCTTCGTTCAATTTTAGCGTACATCCGACAGCTTCAATCTATTTGACAAATATTGTCACATCTGACAACATGCAGATAAGATTAGGTCGCCTGGCGGGCTTCAGATGACCCGGAAAACACGGCCGATTTCATGGGTGAGAGCCGCATTAAAGGAATTCGAAGAGTTTCCAGAAGATGCCAAGCAGATTCGCTTCATTGCGCTTACAATTGCGCCCGAAGGGGCAAAGTCGATATTGCAAGCCGCTACATGGTTTGGGTTCAGGCATCTTCGAAATTGCCCTACCGTTTAAGGGCGATGCCTTCCGAGTCGTCTACGCGGTGCAACTCGCCCCGGAAGTCGACCCGGGGCATTAAGACGCCGAAACACGAGATCGATCTGATTCAAGAACGTTTAAAGAGACTAAAGGAGATCCTATGATGAAACGCGAAAAGCTCGAAATCGTGCGCGGAAGCGGCAATGTATTCCGCGATCTAGGGCGCGCAAATGCCGACTCCGAACAATTCAAAGCCATCCTCGCGGCGGAAATCATCAAAACCCTTGACCGCGATCGCCTGACCGTCCGTGCCGCTCATGATCGCACCGGCATAGCGGCAGCCGATTTCTCCCGCATCCGAAATGCGGATCTCGGAAGGTTCACTGTTGATCGCCTCATGGGAATCATCAACAGGCTCGGATCACGCGTCGAGGTTAAGGTCCGGGTTTATCGCCGATCACCTGCGGAACAAATCTTGTCTACCTAAAGGAAACTCAATTCAGCTGCAACCGCTCCGCAATCTCCTTCTCCGTAATCGCCCCTTCTTTAATCACCTTCCAATACGGTTCCGTAATATCTACCGTCGTCGAACCCGGCCCCGTGCACAACCCGCCTTCCAGCACCAAATCGATGTGTCCATCCATCTCCGCAAACAACTCAATGCCACTGTTAATGGTTGGCTTACCAGATTTATTCGCGCTCGTCGCGATCAACGCGTGGCCAATCTTTTCCACCATCGCGTTCAACGCTTTTGATTTCGCGTTGCGCAACGCTAACCGCCCCGTGTTGCCTGTCACCTTAAGCGGTACCTTAGCCGAGGCCGGTACAATCATCGTCAGCGGTCCGGGCCAAAAGTGCCTCGCTAAAATGTAGAACCGGCTGTTCAACTCGCTCGACAAATCCTCCGCCATCAGCACGTCGGAAATCGCTAGCGGCAGTGAGCGCACGCTCTCTCGCCCCTTGGCCGCGAATACGCGCCCAACGGCGTGCAGGTTCAGCGGATCGGCCACTAAGACGTACAGCGCGTCTGTGGGAACACCCACAACCTTACCGCGCGCAACTTCGTGAACGGCACGCTCGATTATCTCAGGTTGCGGGTTGTCTAAATTAATTTCAACTAAATCGGTTGCCACGAAATAAGGGAAACAACTAAAGGTAAGTCTAGCGCGAACCCAAAGCCTCAGCCACCTGCACGGCCATTTCATAACGGCCGAACGGCGCGCTCAGCTGAGCACCCTGCACCATGTGACGGACGCGCGCACACATTTCGCGAGCAATATTGATGCCTTCGTTCCGCGCCTTTTCCGCGCTATCCGCCCGCCGCATCCGCTCCATATATTCCTCGGGCACCGGCACGCGCAATTCGTTTACCATGAACTCGGCGTTCCGGTAGCTGGTCAACGGCCAAATGCCGGCAATGAACGGAATTTTAAATTGCTCGGTTTTCTTCAAAAACGCTTCCAACAGGTTCAAGTCGAACACTGGTTGCGTCACCACGTATTCCGCGCCTGCTTCCACCTTCCAAGCGAAGCGCCGCAGCTCTTCATCCATATTTAAATGGCCGGGGTTGGCGCCTACCCCAATCAGCAAAGCCGTCTGCGAGCCCGTCGGATTACCGCCAATATCTAAACCCTGGTTCAACTGATTCACAATATTAGTCAGGCCAATCGCATCCACATCGAACACCGCCGTCGCATCCGGATAAGTACCCATGCGCGGCGGATCGCCCGTAATGCAAATGAGATTGCGGACACCTACCGCATGCGCGCCCAGCAATTCAGATTGCATGCCCAAAATATTCCGGTCGCGGCAGCAGAAGTGCAAAACCGTCTCAATGCCTGCCTTCTGTTGAATCAACTGGCAGGTCACCTGGGCACTCAATCGCGCACTGGCGCGCGGCCCATCGGGTACGTTGATGCAATCAATCCCGTGATCCTTGCACAGTTTCGCGCCTTCAATTTCTTTTGCCGGATCAACCCCGCGCGGCGGCAGAATTTCGACAAACGCCACAAATTTCCCAGCCGCCAGCTTCGCACCCAACTGTGACTTTTCCGCCGCCGGCACTTTCGGCATGCGCTTCACCGGCGGCTTGCCTTCTTCGGCCACTTCTTCTACCGCAATGCGCCGCTGCATCGGCTGCAGGGAACGCACTTCGCTGCAAATTGTTTTAATATGTTCCGGCGTTGTCCCGCAACAACCGCCGATCATCCGCACACCGGCTTGCAGGAAGCGGCGCGCATACTGCGCCATATATTCCGGCGAACATAGATAGATGTTGCGGCCCTCCACCGTAGCGGGCAAACCCGCGTTCGGCATCACACTCAGCGGCTTCGTCGTGTGCGGCAACATCTTCTCAATGGTTTCCAGCACCACCTTCGGACCGGCCGAGCAGTTCACGCCAATCACGTCCACCGCCCACTCGCTCAACTTCCGCGTGAACTTATCCGTGGTCGTGCCATCAAGCAGCGTGCCTTCGTCATCAACCGTAACCTGCGCAACGATCACCATGTCGGGACCCGCCGCTTCGCGCGCCGCGGAAATCGCTTCCCGCAGTTCGCTCAGATCGGAAAACGTCTCCAGCACAATCAGATCGATGCCCGCGCTCACCAACGCCTCGGCCTGCTCTTTGAAAACCTCGCGCGCTTCCGCAAACGACATGGGGCCAAGCGGTTCGATTTTCGTACCCAGCGGACCAATCGCTCCTGCGACATACGCCCGTTCACCCGCCGCCTCACGCGCCAATCGCACACCGGCCTGGTTGATCGCCTTTAGCTTTTCCACGAAACCAAACGCCGTTAGACGAACACGGTTGCTGCCGAACGTATTGGTCTCGATAATCTCGGCGCCCGCCTTAACATATTCCTGATGAATCTCTTTGACCATCTGTGGCGCCGAAAGGTTCAATTCGTCAAAGCAACGGTTAATGAAAATGCCTTTGGCATAGAGCATCGTCCCCATGGCGCCATCGGCAACCACAATCTTCGATTGCAGTTTGCTGCGAAATTCAGCGGCCCGGGACTGGGTGGTGGGTTCGGTGGCAGTCATAATGCTCTTTGCGAGATTTCATCACCAGTGTATCGCGTGGGGCGACATTATACATAAAACTACATGAAAAGGGATCCCATTAACCCTAATTTTCCAAGTTCACGTCGATGGGGTCCTCGTCTTCCGTTTTTTCCTGTTGTGACAGCTTTTCGAACTTATCGAAAGCCTCGCTCGCTTTTGCCTCCTCACCCAACTTGTGGTAAACCTCTCCCAGCTGATACAGAGCGGGGGACAAGGTTGGCCTCAAATGAACGGCCGCCTCCAACTCCTGGCGCGCCTCTGGCAGTTTGCCCATTAAACGATAGCGTTTCCCGAGTTGATAATGCGTAAGCGGATTAGACGGGTCCAGCTTCCTGGCCTCCAGTATGTTCTTTAGCGCCAGATCGTTCTCACTTAGCGCAGCAAGCAACACACCGTAGTGCAACAAATAATGTGCGTTGTGCGGTTGCAGTCTTAACGCGCTTGCGAAATACAGCTTAGCTTCCGCCAAATGGCCGGCCCAGATCTCCACCACGCCGTTCATAAATTCCGCCTTGTCATTTTTGGGATCAAGCAGAAGAGCATGGTCGAAGTGGCGTATCGCCCGCTCGTACTCTTTTGCCAAGAAGAAACTCATACCCAACTCATAGAACACAGCGGACGACTGCGGGTTGAGTTGCGATGCATGCAAGAACGACTCAATAGCGGAAACCTGATCACCCGATCGCTGATATATCCACCCTTGTTCCATCAGGTAGTCAAAGCTTCCTGGTTTCAATTGGACAGCTTGGGCAATGGATTTCACAGCCTCCTGATTCTGCCCCAGAAGCATGAACGCTCGTGCGGCAAGCTCAAAATATTCGGGCGTTCGATCAGCGGGCGATTCCTCTAAACACGCTGCGATGCAAGCCTTGTCCTTTTGCTCAACGCACCCTGCCAACCTCCGAAATCCATCGGATACAGCAAAACTACGGCCCGAAAAAGACAGGCTCAAAAAAACCAACCAGAGCCCGCTCGCTGTCATTTGGGCTCCAGAGAAACCTTCTTGTTTCGTGCGGCAATAATGTCCGCGGCTCGCTGCGCAGACATTTTTGCTTCCTCCGTTTTGCCCATGCGATTAAATAGGCGCGCCCGCATCGCCGGAAACGACGACTCCTCCGGGAACTCCCTCTCTGCCTGGCCGAGAACCTCCGCCGCTTCGCGCAGCCGTCCCGCATCTGCTAATGACTTGGAAAGAGAATCATAGGCCAGCGCCGATTTCGGGTCCAGTTCAATCGCTCGCCGCAGTTGCGTAATGGCTTCTGAAACCTTCCCCTCCCGCCGCAGAGCCTCTCCCAGGTAAATGTTGGCTTCCGTGTGACGCGGCTTCAACGCCAGCGCACGCCGGTAATATTGCACTGCGGAATCATATTCTCCCGCTTCGAACGCCATGTACGCGAGCCTGAAATTCGGTTCGAACAAGTCTGGCATCAACTTCACGGCCGTCAGATATTCCGTCTGGGCCTCCGCATACTCCGACATCATAAAGTGCGCATCACCCAACAGAATATGGATCCAGACTGAATCTGGAAACCGCGCCATCATGATCTTGAAATGCTCCACGCCGGCCGCTTTGTCGCCAAGTTCCTTGTCTTCCCGCATCAACGAATACAGCACGTACGGATCTTCGTTGCCGCGTTTCCAGGCATCCAGGAAGCACTCCTGTGCCGGGCGGTGATCTTCCAATAGCTGATAAGCCAGTCCCCGGAAGAATTGCGATTCTCCCGTCGCCGGCGTCTTGGCGAGCGCTGCCAGCGCGTCTTTACCTTGGCTCAGTCCGACCAGGGTCTCGCCCTTCCTTAGATTCAAAGTCGCGTCCTCCGGCGCTAGTCCGAGGCCTTTATCAATCCAGGGAAGCGCCGTACTGAAGTCCCGGTTGGCGATCAGCAGAGAGGCAAATTCGCTATATAAACGTGGATCGTCAGGACACGCATGGATCGACCTCTCAAAAGCCGTACGCCTTTCGGCAAGCGGCGCGTTGGGAGAAACAGCTTGCCGGTAAGTCTCCTTTTCCGCCACGGAGAGTTGGCACGCGAACAGCGGGGTGATCGATGCGGCGGCCGTTAAGCACAGAATCCCCACGTTCATCACCGACAGTCTAACATCGGAAACGAGCGTGGGGATTAAGTTGTTGGCGATCCGCTTAGAAATGGTAGCGAAGGGCGAATTCCACGATTCGCGGGTCGGCAGCGCTTGTTTCCTGACCGAAATTCGAAGCTCCAAATGTTGTTCCGATGCCGTTGAAATTCGTGTGATTGAAAATGTTGAAGAACTCAGCACGAAATTGAAAAGTCTGATGCTCTTTGAAACGGAAATCCTTGTAAAGCGCCATGTCAAACGAAACCAAGCCTGGCCCGGTAATGCTGCCATTGGCTGCATTCCCAAAGTACCCATAGCCAGGAGCGGCAAACGCAGCAGTGTCGAAGAACTCGCCCGGGGTTCCAGGATATGTCAGTGGGCTGACGAAGTTGGGCCGGCTCGCCAAACCCTGGTTCGTCACGCTGAGCCCTGGAGAATTAGAGAGTCCGGACTGGACAGCGGTAATTCCAGAGTACTTCCAACCGCCCAGCGCAGTCCCCTTAAAACCGGTGGCGTTTTTCAGGAACGGAATGTCCCAGATATAGCTAAACGAAAACACCTGCGCGACGTTGATCGCTGAATTGCCATAATCGGCATTCGGATTGTGAGTATTTTGAACGCCGCCGCCATCGAAGAAGCTCTGCGAAAACGAATTCGATAGGCCGTGCGAATAGGTGTATGACGCCGTGAAGAATAACCCATGGCCGGTTGAGTGTTTCACCGACGCCATTAAAGCGTTCCAATTCGCTCTGCCAATGGTTTCGTTGGTGCTCAAGCCTGCGTAGCCAGGATACGGCCCGTAAACATACTCAAATGTTCCCGTATTAATCGAAGGGTTGTAGCTGTAGCCACCGGTCGGTCCAGGTTGATTAACATCCAAACCAATCGGGATGTTATTGGTATGGTCGCCCGCGAAGCCTAAAGAAGTCAGCCATCCCGAGAACTGATGTTCCATCGTCAAGCTGTAAGAATAGATGGTGGATGCGGATTGGGCGTTCAACTGGGTGGCGGCAAGAGCCGGCGCTGAGGGAGGAGCCACCGCGCCGGTGCCAATGGGATCGGGAAATTTCGGGTTGATCAACGTGATGTTCTGTACAAACGGATAGTTATCGGCACAACTATAGGTGCAATCCGTACCCGTGAACACACGCGTTTCCGTCATTCCGAATCCGCCGCGCAGCGCGGTTTTTCCATCGCCGAAAACGTCCCACGCAAATCCAACCGTGGGATCAAGATACCAGTCCTTTCCCGTGCCGAAGTTTCGCGGAATACCGTTTTCGCCGTTTACGATAATGCCATTCAACGGGTTGTAGTTGGCCGTCGGCGTGATGGTTCCACCAGCGTTTACGATTGGTGCCTGAGCAATGTTGTACGTCGCCGGATCAAACATCGATTCGAACTGATTTTGCGCGTATGGGAGCGGCATATAGGTAATGCGCAGCCCATAATTCACCGTAACATGCTTTGACACTTTCCACGTATCTTGAATATACGGCGCCAGAATCTTGCCGTGAATGTACGGCCGTCGCTCTGTGCTGTCCTGATAAAACTGCGCAGCATCTCCCAGCAGATAGTCGGCGATGGGGTCTCCCGTAAACCGGCCAGTGAAACTCCAGGTCCCGTTGCTCTGCGAGTATTTATTCTGCCGCTTGGTGCTGTTCACCCAGTTGAAGCCTGCTTCAATCGTGTGTTTTCCCTTTACCCAGCTCCAGTCGTCGGTGAGGGTCGTTTCCAGGTCCGAAGCGTGAATCAGGGGCTGCGTCTGGGTCACGCCAATCGAGGCGTAGCCGTCCGAAAAACCGACATCCGGCAGCCGGTCGGACAGAAAGCCGTTGTATGGCAGACTTTCTTGGAAATTGGGAAGCTGGTTTTGATAGACCAAACCGTTTGTCCCTAGATCGACGACGTAAATATTGGCTCCCAACGAAAGCTGATTTACCATCGTGGGCGAAATGATCACCGTGCCTTGCATCTCAATCAGCTTACTCCGCGTTTCAAACGTCTGTTTGCTTGTGGTAAACGGCGACCCAAGCCACTCTTGCGACGGCAGACCCTCTCCTTGTCTCAGGTCAAAATACTCGCCCATTAGATGGACTTTGTCATTCACGTTGTAGTCGACCTTACCCTGCGAATCCAATTGATTGATCACCTGCGGATTAGTGTTGATGTAATTGACACCCGCCTGATTGTAATTCGGAAGGTTGGCCGTGGCATTCAGCAACGTGAGCGAATTCGGATTGATCATCGAAGTCGGAATCGTATTGTTCGGAAAGAGCACGCCTGTAGTAGGGTTCGTAATATTGTCGCTGAAGGTCCCGGACCGCTGATCCGCGGTTGGCGTAAGTCCAGTTTGCGTGCTTCCTTCACTTTGTCTCACCCCTTGCTCGCTGATGAAGAAGAAGAGCTTGTTTCTATCTTTGTTCAGCAACTTCGGAATGAAGGCCGGACCGCCGAGTGTGCCGCCGAAAATACTCTGATGGTAGGCGCCCACAGTCGGGCTAAAGAAATTTCGCGCGTTCAGATCGGTGTTTCGCAAATATTCCCAAGCAGTTCCGTGGAAATCAGACGTGCCACTGCGGGTCTGCACCAGCACCACAGAGGCGCCCAGCAACGTATACTTCGGACTTATATTGTTTTGCAGCGTCCGGACTTCCTGGATACTGTCCGGGTTCGGAAGAATCGTCGTCTGCGTCATGTTTCCCGTGTTCATGTTCCAGACGCCATCCAACTCATAAAGCGTGCCGCTAAGCCCCATACCGTTGATCGACATCGTGTTGCCGGTGGCAAAACCACCTTGCCCTTGCGCGACCCCCTGCGACGTATTCAATACGCCCGGCATCAACGCGGAAAGGCTTTGATAGTTTCTTCCGTTCAACGGCAACGTTTCCACCTGCTGCTGCGCCACGGCGTTAGAGACTTCGCCAGTGCTGGTCTGAACCTGATCTGCCTGCGCTTCCACGGTCACCTGCTGATTCACCTGGCCTATCTTGAGCTCACTGTTCACCGTGCGCACAACCGTCGGCCCCAAAAAGACGTCTTTTTGGGTCAGGGTGGAAAAGCCGGCCTTGGTCACACTCACCTGATAGGTTCCGCTGGCCAACCCGGGAACGGAATAAGTGCCATCGCCGCGCGTGCGGACCTGCACCTCCTGATTTGTCGCTTGGTTCGTGACGGTCACCTGTGCGTCCGGGATCACGGCGCCCGCGGCATCGGTCACGGTCCCGTTAAGTGTCGCCGTTGTGCTCTGTCCAAACACCATCCCGATGGAACAAACGACAGCGATTAACGTTAAGGTCAAGGTTCTTTTCAACATGGATTCTCCTTCGTCTCTCTAAACACTGGTCAAAACCGAATTGTGTTGATTGGCGACTGCCACCGTCGCGACTCGAGCGGAAATTCCCGCGCTAATGTGAACGGTTCCGCCGATGCTTGCAGTAGCGCTCTGTCCCGCATTACGCCGGCACCGAAAAACGCGCACCGCAAAAAGGAGGTGAGTCTGGTAGATTGAACAATACTGCGATACAACATTTGGCTACTGGGCCTCCCTGAAAGCACTTCGCGCTTGATACGTTTCAAAGCGCCGCTACTGTGTCAAATTCTCTTTCATTTCCTGCCTCCTGTCAAGAGGAATTAATGGATAGGCCATACCCTTCACCAAAACCCACCTTAATGTGGTGCTACTTGAGTCACAATATTAATCTCTGGAGAGGTGAGCACAAACAGAGCTACCTCGTCCCCATTTGCAGTATGCTCTTAACCAGGAGGCATGTCCCCGTTTGAAGTTCACCAATGCTCTCGCCGTAGCCGCGTTCATGGCCTTTAGCCTCAGTGCTGCAAATCCGTCCGTAAACATTACCTTCACCCACGACGTAGCTCCCATCCTCTACAAACATTGCGTGGCTTGCCATCACCCGAACGACATTGCTCCTATGTCGCTCCTCACTTACAAGGACGCTCGCCCTTGGGCTGCCGCAATTCACCAAGCCGTCGTTACCGGCAAGATGCCGCCCTGGAAAGCNNCGGCAAGCTCGAAGGCGACCCCAAAGACATGCCGCCCGCGCCCGATTTCCCCGATGGCTGGAAAATCGGCAAACCCGACGCCGTCATCGCTATACCCGAACAAGTGATTGAGGCCACTGGGCCCGATCAGTACGTTTACATCAACGTGCCCACCAACTTTAAAGAGGACCGCTGGATTGTTGCCGCCGAGCTGCGCCCCGGCAACCGGCGCATTGTCCATCACGCGCACGTTTTCGTCGTCGACCCGCCGGATCCAGCTTCGGCTGGCAAGGCTGCTGAGAAAGACCCGCAAAAGGAATACGCCCAGTGGCTGCGCATCAAAGAAGGCACCCTCGAACGGGTGCGCCCCGAAGCGCCTGTCATCGATAACGGCTGCTCGGTAGATGACAATGGCACGTTCCCCGGCTCACACACTTCAGATCTCGGCAGCCTGATTAGCTCTTATTTGCCAGGCCGAGCGCCAGACGTTTATCCCGAAGGCACCGCGCGCAAGGTACCCGCTGGCTCAACCGTGAACTTTCAAATACACTACTCGCGCACCACTGGCAAGAGAGAAGTAGATGCCACCAGCGTTGGACTCATTTTCGCCAAAGAACCACCTCGCCAAATCTCACGCCGCATTGATTTATCGAATCAGATGTTCATGATTCCCGCCGGCGACTCCGAACACGCCGTCACTGAGTGCCATACCTTCAACAAAGACATCCTGGTCACCAGCCTCACACCACACATGCACTTGCGCGGTAAATCCATGCGCATCGTGGCCGATCTCCCAAGCGGCGAAAAGAAAACCCTCCTCTATGTGCCCGCCTATAGCTTCAACTGGCAGATCACGTATCGAGCCGAAGAGCCTATCTTCCTGCCCAAAGGCACGCGCGTGGAAATTCTTGCCGCCTTCGACAATTCACCCAATAACCCCGTGAATCCCGACTCCACTAAGCCTGTTCGTTGGGGCAGCGCTAGCGAAACCGAAATGATGGATGGCTGGATCGAGTATCTCGATGCACCTCCCAAAACCGTGGCCGCCCGCTGACTGAGATGGCCGAGAGAACACATAAGAAAAAAAGGGGACATTCCGGGCTCCTACCCGCACTCCCGCGCAAGACATCAATGCAGGCGTGTCCCCTTTTTTTCGTTCCGACCTACCTGAAAACCCTCTTCCTCCTTATCGCCGCCATCTTGACCACGCACGCCCAGTCCCTCGACTACCAAACCTACAAAACAACCGTCGAGCCCATCTTTCTCAAAAAGCGCCCCACTCACGCTCGCTGTGTCGTCTGCCACGCCGGAGCCAACCACGCTTTCCGCCTGGAGCCACTCGACAAAGGCGCAACCACGTGGAATGAAGATCAATCGCGCAAGAATTTCGAGACAGTCTCGCACTTAGTCAAGCCCGGCGAGCCGCTGAAAAGCATCCTCCTGATTCAACCCTTGGCCCATTCGGCCGGGGGTGCTGAGTTTCACTCCGGAGGCCGCCAGTTCGCCTCTCAGGATGACCCCGATTGGCAAGCCATCGCCGACTGGGTAAAAGCTGCCAAATGACCGAAATGTAGGACGGCGCCTCGCACGGCCGACTCACGTCCCATACGCAAAGTCCGCCTTCTGCACGCCAAACGCCAGCAAAATACTCCGAATATCCATCTCCGCGTTCCTCCGCGCCTCCCCCAGTATCCCCATTTCCAACGCCGCTTTCTTGATATCGTCCAGCGCCTGCATCCTCGCTTTATGCTCTAAATCCAGATCTGGCGTTACCCAGGGCGTCCACCAAGTAATACTGCGGTCCCAAACCTTTGTATACTTCTCATCCAGATAAGCTTCCTGAATGTGCGGCTGCGGCAACCGAATACTAACAACGCCGCGATTCAAAATAGTCACATCACCAGGCGTCAACTCCGCGAGGTCAACTCCCGCCAGCACCTTCCCCTGCACCAGGAGAAGAATCGACTCTGTCCCAACTGGCGATTTTTCCTCCTTCATCCCGACCACCTTCTCAATACCGTACTTGACTGTCACCAATTCGTTCAACTGACGGATTTCCTTAACAACCGCGGGCGAATCGAGAGCTAGGCGCGGTCTATCTGTTCGAACCACGCGTAGGTATACAGCAAGGGCAATCAGAAGACAAACCAGACACGCCGTGGAGAAGACGGCCAAAAACTTCACCATCTTCTTACGGTACCGTCACCGTCCCATTTCTCTTAGGCACCTCACCCACCGCAATCCTCGCCACCTCTTTCATCGCGCGCGTATCCACAGCCGAAACATAATTCTCTCCTGCGTTAGCCACATAAACCAACTTGCTATCCGGCGTGAAGGTCAACCAATCCGGAGTTGAACCCGTTGCCACGTTGCCCAGCAGTTTCAAGTCAGGCAAAGAATAAACAAAAACGCCACTGGCCACCGAACTATCCACCCACAACATCTTCCCGTCCGGCGATACTCCAATCCCATGCGAAGGTGCTCCGCTGTGCGCCGCGCCCCGCCGAGGCTCATCCGGCAAAGTCACTCGCTGAATCTCCTTATGAGTCTTGAAATCGATCACAACAAACCCATGAAGGCGCGATAGCTGCACAAACATACGCCCAGTCGATCCATCCGCCGCCTTCTCAAATGCAATCGGCCGCACACCCTCCTCAAAATCGAGGTTCCAAACCACTTGCATGCTGTCCTCATCAATCACTGTGATGCTCTTGCCAACCTCCGACCCGGCCACCACGAACCTCCCATCCGGCGTCACATAAACGTTATGCGTGTTACCCTTTACGGGAATCGTTTTGAAGTTCTTGAGCGTCTGGGCATCGATCACATCCACGGCGCCCGGCGCAGTCAAAATCGCTGCAAAAACCCGCTGTCCATCCTTCGAAACCGCGATATTATTCGGATGCCCGCTCAGCGGAACCTTGTCTACTACGCGACCGTCCCTGGTCTCCACTACCCACACAGTGCTATCGGCCTCGCAAGTGATGTACGCACGCGCACCGTCAGGTGAAAACGCCACACCGTGCGCCGCTTCAATGCCTTTGATCGTCATCGCCACCGTGTTGGTAACAGGGTCGATCACATCCAAGTCATCTCCCGCACTATTCGTCTGATAGATACGCACGGAAGCCGCTAGCAACGGCAACGCCGACAATAAAGCACAACACACCGCTGTTTTCATAAACAAACTCTTTCTCCGCCAGTCTATCGCGTTATAGTGGGGCGGCGCCAAGCGCGGCCTCACCCGTTTCTACTCGTGACGCAACGCTCCTAACGGATCAACCCGCGAAGCCCGTCTCGCTGGCCCCAGCCCAGCCAACAAAGTAACGCAAATCAACAGCGACGCAGTCCCTCCCATTGTGAGTGGGTCAGTGGTCTTCAGTCCGTACAGCATCGACGCGATAAGCCGATCGAGCCAGAACGACGCGCCGATTCCTAACGCCAAGCCAAGAATCGCCATCCACAATGCCTCTCGTATCACTGACGCCAGCACTTGTTCCATCCGTGCTCCCAGAGCCATGCGAATGCCGATTTCTCCCGTCCGCCGTGCCACCGTGTAAGCCATCAGACCATAGATGCCAATGCTAGCCAGCGCCAGCGCGACTAGGCCAAAGCTACTTGTCAATTGCGCAAAGGTCCGTTCGCTCGACAAACTGGCTTGGATTTTTTGCTCTTGTGTTTGCACGTCAATCAGTGGTAAATCCCGATCAAGCGATTCGACGGCCGCTCGCGCTTGGCTCAGCACGCCAAAGGGCTCACCCATCGTACGAATTTCGAAGATCATTCGGCTGGAAAAGTCTCTTTGCTGATAAGGAACAAAGAACGTCGGCGGGGTTTCGCTGCGTAGATCCGCGTATCTGGTGTCAGCTGCAATACCGACGATCTGCACGGACCCCTCCGCATCCTCATACTCAAATGTCTCACCGATAGGGTTTTTGTTGGGGAAGAAGCGCCGCACCAGCGCGCGGTTCACAACAGCCACCTTAAGTGACTTTGCACTGTCTTGCACGCTAAAGCCGCGCCCCGCGAGAATAGGGATTCCCATAGTTTGAAAGAAGTCGGCACCCACACCGTTCGTCTGAACACGCTCATCGTTCTCGTGAACGGGCCTCCCAGATACGTGAAAGCTCGACCCCGAATGTCCATCGCCAATAAGTGCGATGTTGCTCAGCGTCACCGAACGAACGCCCGGAACCGCCGCGAGCTTTTCTTCCAGTTGCGCGTAAAGGGAACGCATCAGTACATCGGCATATCGAGCCCGAGGTGGGTTCAACTTGAAAACAAGCATGTGGTCTGACCGGAACCCGAGTGGCGTATCGCTCAGATTTACCAATGTACGGACAAACAGTCCAGCCCCCATCAGCAGTATGGTAGAGAGCGCTATCTGCAACACGACGAGTGACTGGCCCACTCGAACTTTTCGTCGGCTCATGGAAGAGTGACTCGCATCCTTTAACGACGTGTTCAAGTCCACGTGCAATGCTTGCCAGATAGGGACTGCACCGAACACCATGCCGGTGACGAGAGAAAGTCCCACCGTGAACAAAAGAACGCCCAAATCTAAATCGGCTTTTACGCCGGCCTGATTTGATGAATCGGCAACCAACCCTAAAATGACGTTTCGACCCAGAAACCCACAAGCCAGGCCAGTCAACCCTCCCATGAGTGAGACCAGTAGACTCTCTGTAAGAAGCTGTCGAAGGATACCCGCGCGTCCTGCTCCCAAAGCGAGTCGGGTACTGATCTCCCGCTGCCGGCCAGCTCCGCGCGCCAACAGCAGATTCGCCAGATTCACACATGCCAGAAGCAACACCAAACCTGCCAGCGCAAGCAGTAGATACGATCGCGTTGCATATCCGGCTAAATTGTCCAAGCCTCGATCTCCCGGCTCCAGCCTGAGATGAAATTGGTTCAGGTTCTTTGCCTCCGGCAGCGTAGCCCTTGCTGTCTGCCGCAGCACCACGTCCAAAGCGGCCTGTGTTTTCGCTTCCGGCACATCCACACGCAAACGGGCTAGAATCACGACCCACCAGGATTGGGGGTTATTCAGGAGAGAGTTGCCCCCAGCGCCGATAATTTGTGCACGCGGCGTCAACAACGGCTGCAATGTCAACGGCACAAAAACGCGCGCCATGGTGCCCATCGTCAAACCAGTGAACTCGGCCGGCGTCACTCCCACAATACTGACGGGCGTTCCATTGAGTGAGACCACCCTGCCCAACACGGAGGCCGACCGCCCAAATTTCTCGTTCCAATAGTCTTCGCTAATCACGGCCGCCGGGGCTGATCCAGGGCCGGCGTCGTCAGACTCGGTCAGAGTCCGCCCCAATATCGGCTGCACTCCCAACGCGCGCAAACCATCGCCACTCACCATCTCCGCAGCAATCAATTCAGGGTGGCCGTCTACCGTCGCAGTCATCTCCACGTCCTTGAACGCAATCAGGTTTTCGAAGACGTCGCTCTTCTTCCGAAGCTCCTGTAACACCGGATACGAGAACACATTGCTACCCATACCGCCTTCCTTCGTGCGATAAACATCGCCCCAGACCGGCGGCACTGGCTGTTCAGACCCTTGGCTCACCCACGTCAACATTCTCAGTTGCCGCGGGCTCTTCACGGGCAGGCTATTCAATAGCACTGTCTTAGCCACCGCGAAGATGGCTATGTTTGCGCCAATTCCGATGGCGAGAGACAGTATGGCAACGAACGCAAATCCTGGACTCTTGCCAAGAGTCCTCAGGGCGTAGCGGAGATCTCGGAGAATCATTTGAAAATGCTCCTTCGGGGCGTGATATAAAACACCGGTTATGGCTTCGATCAAGATCGGAAATCGTTCCCAGAAGTTCACGGCATCGCGGTAGCGATCCGACAGAACCATCGTCATTTCGCGGCCGTACTCATCGCGGAACTCCCCGGGATAAAGCCACAGAAGAATGCGGAATACCGCAAGATCGGGTTCGCGGGACATCGTTAACCCCTCTTTGGTAATAGTCCAGTGGCTCGCGCGTCTCCAAGTAGCCGCTCTAAGCGCCGCGCTTCCGCCACCGCCACCTGCCGGCCCAAACGGGTAAGCGCATAATAGCGCCGCCGCTCATCGTCATGCTCAGGATCAGGCCGTTCTGACAATTCCTGCACAAGGCCCTGCTCCAGCAACCGCTTGATCGACGCGTACAAGCTGCTGGGGCTCAGGCGTAATTTCCCATCGGTACGCTCGGCAACATCCTGCATCACGGAGTAACCATGGCGTTCCCTATCCGCCAGCGAAACGAGGATATGGAAAGTGTCTCGATGAAGCGGCAGGAAAGACTCGGGAGTTGGCTCTTCGTGGATCGGCTGGCGTGGCGGCATAAACGCACTATACCAGTTTATGCTATAGCTGTAAAGGGCATACTCCTGGGATCCCCCGATTCCTTCAGGCCGTCGGGTATTACAAGGCGACTGAATGCTAATGCACGAATTGCCCGCGTCTATCGTCTAGTATTCCAGCGTAGTCCAACACGAGGCGAAACGGCTGAGTTGCCAATGGATTTAGCGGCCAGGGCTGTCTGAATAGCGCCGCCTCGTCGGCCGCCGAGCCCGCACGGCCCACGTCGCCGGAAATGTGGTCCACGGCATCATCACTCGAGCGGCCCCGGGAACCAAATTCCGTTCCGCTCCGTCTAACAAAGGCACAATGACCTGGCTTACTCTTTTCACTATGCTGGGCGTTCTGGTCGCGAACCCTGCGCCGTCAGGGCTGCGGCCATCCGTCCGCTGCACCGGTCGTACCACAGCCCTTCATTCCCTCATGCTCAAGGTGCCCCGCCAATTCGGTACTGGCGGGCAACTCACCTTGCTCGAAATTGCCGAAAATGGTTCCCGTGTCAAACCCGGCGAACTTCTTGCCGAGTTCGATTCCACCGACCAACTCAAGCAAGCCCGCGAAGCTCTGGCAAAATTTGACGACTTCTCGCACCAGGTCGATCAAAAACGCGCCGAACAAAGCAACAGCGCCGAAAAACGCAATTCCGATCTCATTCAAGCCCAGGCCGACCTCAAAAAAGCCGAGATTGACATCCAAAAAGGCCCCGTTTTAAGCGATTTAGACCAGCAAAAGAATGCCGTCAAACTCGAGGACGCCCGCGCCCACATAGCCAGTCTGCAGCGTTCCAATCGCTTCCATGAGCAGGCCGAAGCCGCCGACCTTCGCATCCTCGAATTGCAGCGCGACCGCCAGAAGCTCACTGTCGAACGCCAAAAAGAAAATGCAGCTCTTCTTACACTTCGTTCCACAATCTCCGGCATGGGCGCCCTAGCGAATACTTGGCGCGGCAATTCAATGGGCCATGCCCACGAAGGCGACACCCTCTTTTCCGGCGAAGATTTGCTCCAGGTTTTCGATCCCTCCACCATGGTCGTCTTGGTCTCCGTCGCCGAACCCGATGGCGCTATTTTGAAGCCCGGCTCCAAGGCTACCATTCACCTCGACGCGTTCCCCGACCAAAATTTCACTGCCCATTTCGATTCAGCCAGCCCCGTAGCCACTTCCGGTTTTGGCAGCTCTGTTAAGTCTTTCACGGCCCGCTTTGTCTTAGATCAAACCGATCCACGCTTGTTACCTGACTTGTCGGTTGCAGCCGATATTGAGGTCGCGCAATAATGTCGAGAGCGCACTCCCTCTGGCTTCGCCTCGGACTTGTCGTCCTGGTGATCGCCGGAACGGCATTTGCCTGGAAACAATACGCCCACCGTCAGCACGACGTTGCAGACGTTCCCACCGCCACAGCGCGGCAGGGCGAATTCGCCGTTATGATCCACTGCCGCGGCGCCCTCACCGCAAGGCGCTCAGTTCAACTGGCGGCACCGGTGGGCGTGCAGGATCTACAGATTGTGTGGCTCGCGCCTTCTGGCAGCGAAATCAAGGAAGGCGAGCCCGTTATTCGCTTTGATCAGAGCAAGCTCCAGCAGGAAGTAACCGAAAAACGCGTCGCGCTTCGCCAGGCCCAAGCCACACTCGACCAAGGCGAAGCGCAGGCCCACATGCGCGCCGAACAAGACAAAGTTGATGTCTCCTCCGCCCGCTATGACATGGAGAAGGCTCGCCTCGAAGCCTCCAAAAAAGCCATCGTCAGCGCTTCCGACGGCCAAAAAAGCGCCATAGATCTTGGCTTGGCCCAGGAGAAAGTCACACTCCAAGTCTCTGGCACCGATCTTCACGCTCAGTCGGATGCCGCGAAAAATGCCTCCTCGCGCCGTTTGCGTGACGAAGCCCAAGCCGAATTGGCGAGGTCGCTAAAGCGTCTCACACTCATGGAGCTGAAATCTCCTTTGAACGGCGTAGTCACTTATCTCAATAACCGCTCCCAGGGATGGATGAACGCTCAACCCTTTAAAGCGGGAGATCACGTCGCTTCCGGTGCGGCCATTGCTGAAATCCCAGACCTCTCCACCCTTGAGATGGAAAGCAAAGTGGAGGAGACAGACCGCGGCCGAATCACCGAGGGCGATACTGTCCTAGTCCACGTCGATGCTTTTCCAGAAAAAGTATTCGATGCAAAACTGCTCATTATCTCCCCTCTGACTGAACAGAGTTTCGATGAGTGGCCTCCCGTTTCCACCTTTCGAGCCTTTGCCGAAATCAGTCCTCCCGACCCGCGGTTGCGGCCAAACATGAACGCTGCGGCGGACATCATCCAGACGAAACTCCCCAACGCCATTAGCATTCCCGCCAGAGCCATTTTCACCTCCCAAGGGCAACCCGTCGTTTATGTGAAATCGGACCGTGGCTATGAAAAAACGAAAGTCACTGTGCGCGCTCGTAACACCGACGAAGTCGCAGTTAACGGATTGCGAGCGGGAAGCGTCGTAGCGCTCATCGATCCGGAGCTAACAAAGAAATGAGCACCTTGGTTCAGCCCGTGGTCGCAGTCCCGGTTCGCAAAGCCCTCATACGCACTTTTTTTTGGCTTGTCTCTATCGCTTTGGTTGGCTGGTTAGGCTTCTGGGCCAGCCGCGCACTCACAACTGCCAAAGCACCAGTCATTCCCACCGCCAAAGTTCGCCGTGGAGATTTGAGTCTCGCGCTAACTGCCCGCGCCGAACTTCGCGGTGGCGCCCCGGAAACGCTAACCGCCCCCATGATCGGCGGCGAGCAGCACATCACTTCCATGTTGAAGTCCGGCGATAGCGTCAAACCGGGCGACGTAGTCGTAGAACTCAACACGAGCGAACAGGAATTCAAGTTGAAGGAAGCTGAATCGGATCTGGCTGAGGCCGAACAACACCTCCTCCAAGCCAAAGCACAGAGCGCGGCCGACACCGAAGAAGACGCCTATGCGTGGTCAAAAGCCAAGTCGGATGTGAAACTGGCCGAATTGGACGTCCGCCGGAACCCGATCCTGGCTGCCATCGTGGCACGTCAAAACGACCTGGCGCTGGCAGCTGCGCGCGACAAACTCGCTCAACTCGAACACAACATCGGCAACCGCCAAACGACGAACAAAGCCTCCATCGCCATTCAGGAAGCCGCACGAACGAAAGCGTTGGAAGCGATCAAGACGGCGCACCAGAACATCGAATCCATGACACTGAAGGCCCACCACGCCGGTTATGTCTCCATCAAACCAACCGACCCAAACATGATCAGCCCCGGTATGGTGATCCCGCCGCTGCAAGTGGGAGATACCGTGCGCCCGGGATTGGCCATCGCGGAGATTCCCGATCTCGATAAATGGGAGGTCGCCGCCAGGATGGACGAAATGGATCGTGGCCATGTCGCCCTCAACGACAAAGTCGATCTCACAGTCATTGCTTTGCCCGGCCGCAAATTTCACGGCCATGTCAACAATCTCGGAGGTACCGCGGGCTCCTTTTGGGATCGCCACTTCGAATGTAAAATCGCGCTCGATGATCCTGTTCCCGAACTTCGGCCCGGTATGAGCGCCATAGTTGTCATGACGACGGACGAGTTACGAAACGTTCTATGGATTCCGGCCCAGGCTCTCTTTGAAGCTGATGGCCGCACTTTCGTCTACACTCGCTCGGGCAAGAGCTTCGTGGCCCAGGATGTGAAACTTGTGCGGCGCAATGAGACTCGCGCGGTGATAGACGGATTGGTTGAAGGGCAAGAAGTAGCACTCTCGAATCCTCTTGAAACCGACAAGAAGAAGGCGGCTGCCGCTAACCCGCTGCAATCGGTGCAAAGATGAACCAGACTCTTGCACTCTCCCGCTATGGGTCCGACCTCGCTCAGGCCGGCCAGAACCTTCTCGCCCAAAAAACGCGCAGCATTCTCACCGCCTTGGGAATTATTTTTGGTGTCGGCGCGGTTATCGGCATGCTCGCTATAGGCGCGGGCGCTCGCGCCGAGTCTCTCCGTTTTATCGAACAATTAGGCGTGCGCAATCTCCTCGTGGCATCGCGGGCCGCCACCAGCGACCAGGAATTGCAGCAGCGCCGTCGCTCCTCGCCCGGCCTCACCGAGCGCGATGTCCGCATCCTCGAAGCCAACGTAGACTCGCTCGAAACCCTTTCGCCCCGCAAAGGTTTGCATCCGAGCTCCGTCCTCCCAAAACCCTCTAGAGACATGCCTGAATTATTTGGTGTTCGTCCATCTTACGCCTTGATTCACAATTGGCAGCTTGCCGAAGGCCGCGTATTTACCCCCCAAGATAACGAGGCCAGTGCAGCCGTGTGCGTTTTAGGCGAAGCCGCGAAGGTCTCTTTGTTCGGCTACACTTCGGCCGTCGGAAAGTTCGTCAAAGTCAACGACACGTGGCTCGAAGTCATCGGCGTGCTGAAAGAGCAAATCGCATCCGGCTCCAGCTTGACGCAAGATCCGAACCAAGTCATTTACACGCCTCTGCAGACCGTGCAATACCGTTTTTTTGACATCAGCGGCTATTTAAGAGACGAACTGGACGGCGTCGACGTGCGCCTCAAACCCACTGCCGATAGCGTCGAGGCTTCCAAGATCGTCGTGGCCATCCTCAACTCGACTCACCACAACACACCAGACTTCGCCGTCACCATTCCTGCCGAACTCCTTGCCGAACAGCAGCGCTCACAAGCCATTTTCACCTATGTCATGGTCGCCATCGCCGCCATCTCTCTACTGTCGGGGGCATCGGCATCATGAACATAGTGCTCGCCACTGTGCTTGAGCGCACTCGCGAAATCGGTATCCGCCGCGCTACCGGAGCAAGGCGCTCCGATATCGTGCGCCAGTTTCTCTTCGAATCAATCTTGATTTCCATGACCGGCGGCATTATCGGCATTGGCTTTGGCTACTTTCTTGCCTGGCTCATCGCTGCTTCCGCGGGCTGGAGCACCATCGTCACGCCAACGTCCATTGTGATCGCTTTCGGAGTGTCAGTGGCAGTCGGCCTCGTCTTCGGCATATATCCGGCGCGAAAGGCCTCGCGCATCGATCCTATTGAAGCTCTCCGTTATGAATAAATCGCTTGCCACATTCCTTGTCGCCGCTAGTGTTTGGCCCTCGGTGGCCGCGGACTTTTTGAGCAGTTATTTGAGCCGCAAAACGGAACGTCAGCAAGTCAACGTGCGGGAGGTGGAGGGCCTTGACAAACACATCGCCGGCGGTAGGCTCCATTTGCGATTGCATGAGTTCTTGGAATTAGTGTTGAAGAACTCCGCCGATATTCAGATCACAAGAATGGATGTGTATTCCGCCGCCGACCAAGTCACGGCGGCGAAAACTCCCTTCGATCCAACTTTGATGCCTAGCTTCAGTACCCAGCGCACGCTGACTCCTCCTTCGCCTTTCTACTTTTCCCAAGGCGCGTTTAGCAACCTATTCCAACAGTCAAATCTGCAATACAATCAGTTGCTCCCAACCGGGCAAACCATTAATACCTCCTTTGGCGTTACGCGAACCTCCGGCGCCTTCTACAACTCAGCTGAATTGTTCGGCACCCTCACGTTCTCTGTCACTCAGCCGCTGCTTCGCAACCGCAGCGGTATTGAGGCGCGCGCTCCTCTCATCCTAGCTCGCACTCAGTTAAACATAACCTCCGAGATAAGCGAATACACCATCGGGACAGCCGTAGCGGATGCAGCGCTGCAATATTGGCAAGCCATTCTGGCGAGAGACGGAATTCATGTACAGGAACAGGCGCTGGCGCTTGCGCAGAAAGCCAATGAGCGCGATAAGAAAGCTCTCGAACTCGGAGCAATCTCAAAGCTGGACATTTACCAATCAGAGGCGCAGGTGGCCGACAGTACACGAAATCTGGTTCAGGCGCAGCATCAATACACCGCGACCTTGGATGGCTTGCGCCGGCTCATTGGCGCCGACTTAACTCCCGCCCTCCGTTCCACTGAGATCGTTCTTGAAGACGATGCCTCCGCAATCCCCTCTAAGAGCGACATCCTACCTTTCGAGGAAGCACTGTCGAAAGCACTCGCCGTCCGCCCCGAATTGCAAGTGGCCGACCAGCAGATTTCGATGGATGAACTGAATGCCCGCGTCTCCCGCCAGACCTTCTTGCCCAGACTCGATCTGCAAGCTACGGGGGGTTCCAGCGGTCCGGCCGCCAATTTCGGAGTGGCCGGCGTCGTTTACCCTGGTCTATCGACGACATTGCAACAAGTTCTCTCTTTCAATTATCCCAGTTACGGACTGAGCTTAAACATGACCATCCCACTACGTAACAGCCCGGCACAGGCCAGTCTTGCCGACGCCCTTGTAAGCGAAACACGACACACCTACCAAAAACGTCAAACGCAGGAGCAGATTATTCTCGATGTTCGCCAGGCTATCAATGCCATTGATCTGGCAAGAGCGACAATTGATGCGGCCATCACCGCGCGCGACTTCGCCCAAAAGAATGTTGAAGCCGAACAACAGAAGTTTGAATTGGGAGCCATTCTCGTGTTTGAACTACTGGACTCACAAACGAAATTAGCCGCCTCAGAGACTGCATTATTAAGTGCTTACGTCAACTATCAAGAAGCCTATGTCAGCTACCAGCGTGCCACCTGGACTCTTTTAGATGGCCTAGGTATGGTGGTGGAGAAGCCTAAAGTTCCTTAAGGCTTCACCATCGGTTTGAGAATTTCATCCAGCAGAGCCGGCGTCTCCGACAACCGCACCATGTGCGGATACCTTTCGCCATCGTGATAATCAATCTTCACAACTTTGAAATACCCCGCATTCTCAACAATGATCTCAATCGGTTCCTTAGAATTCTTGGCATCGGCGATCGCGCTGTGCAATAGTTCTTCCGTTGCCCGCCTCCCATTAATAGCGATGAGTTTCATACCAGGCCCGAGCCCGGCTTTGTAAGCGGGTGAATCCACTAAGACGTCCTTGATGACTTCGTCCGCCGTAGCAATGCCGAGCGAATACCACGCATTTACGCCATGCTCCCGCGCCTCAAGAGCACGCCCGTATTCATTAGTGTGGTCGCTGTATTCAAGTTTGTACCCACCATTGGTAATTCCATCCAGCGGCGCATGCGGCGATTTCGAGTTCAACCGCTGAGTCAGAAACCCTTTCCAATCGTGCGGCACAATCGCATTCAAGCCAGCCACGATATCGCTGAACTGATAGGGAACCACCTCCGGTGGCGTGTTTCCGCCGAAGCCCAGAAAACGGGCAGCGAAGTCGTTAAGGCTTACCTTGTCGCCCGAAAGCTTCCGCAAAGTGGTATCCACATCGAGCCAGATGAGTTCACCTTCCGCGTAGTAATCCACTGAGCGGCGCCAATTGTCCCAGTCACTCGGAGTGCTGTAGAGGGTCTGCGCCGCGGTCGCCGTATCTTGCAAATCACGCCATGTGCGGCCCGGGCGGTGATCCAGTTCTGCGGCGCTCACAGCCAGTGCCTCCCGATATTGCTCCGCTGTCCAAATGCCGCTACGCGCGGTCAACACGTCGCCTAGATATTCCGTCAGTCCTTCATACACCCAGAGCAATTCACCTTTCATTGGCTGCTGAAAGTTAGGTGTGGCCAGACCGGCAGGGCGGCGATATTTTCCGTTCCACGAGTGCGTAAATTCATGCGGCAAAAGCCCACCATTTATCAGCTTTAGATCTTCATCCAGGAAATTGCGCGCCTCTACACGGTCGTCGCTCGACTGATGGTGTTCTAAACCGAAGTGCGCCACACTGTCACTCAGCGTAAATAGGAAGTGGTATCGGTCGTAATGGCGTGATTTGTAGAGAGCTCCCGTCTCCTTCACCAAGTTACTGAACTGGGAGATCTCCTCAGTCGAAAGGTTGACATCTTCCGGACCGTCGCCAACCATATCTAGAAAATGCTTGGGCGAAACTTCAGGCGCGAGAGGAATCTCCTTGAAAAAGCGTCCCGCCAGCACCGGCGAATCCACAAGCGTTTCTAGAGACACATCTTCAAAATGAGTAGTTGCGCCTTCGACGCCTGCTTTGGCAAGCGCCGTACCAATTTGCCAACCGTCTGGCAATTTCACCGAAGGTGTGAACTTGATTTCCCCCGCGGGCGTTCCAGCAGGATAAAGTGCAACTTCATTCCACGCGACAACAGCAAGATTGGGACTCGTAGACGCGCCGGCCGAGAAGCCCGCTGCGGGCGCGGTAGCCAGAAAATCTACGTTCGCCTCGACCACCGTAACGCCGGCTGGAATATTGAGGCGGAAGGCGAACATATCCACGTCGTCCCGCTCCCACGGAATGGTTTGCCCGTTCGCCGTGAAGACAATCCCCGCAAAGTTATCGATAGGTCCCGTGGGAGAGTGCTCACCCGGAATCCATTGCGCGTACTCTAGCGTCACGGGGCCAGGTTGGACCGGAATCGAAAGATGCGCATGCAGAATTTTGCGCGGTGCGTCTGCCAAATCCAGATCAATCTTGATGCTCTTCGTCTGCGCAAACACTGCTGATATTGACACAAGGAAGGAAAAGGAAATCCGTTTAGAAAATGAGATCAAGGCATCCTCAATAAAAATGGCCGACAATTACAGATTACAGTGCTTTACTTGGGGGCCGACGAGTTCCTCGTCTTCAACCTTAACGCCACGGCTGGTTGCGAGAGGGGTTGCGACACGAAAAACGCCAACGCCGGTAATAACATTGAGTAATGGCCCAACTCGCTCAAATCAATATTGGCCGCTTGATGGCTCCGGTCGACGATCCGCGCATTGCGGAATTTGTCGCCCAGCTCGATGAAGTCAACGCGCTGGCCGAACAGAGCGCTGGGTTCGTCTGGCGTTTGAAGTCGGATTCCGGCAACGCCACAGATATTGCTTACAGCGAGGATCCCATCGTGATCGTCAATATGTCCGTTTGGGAGTCGATTGAGAGCCTGAAGGCGTTTACCTACGGCCCAAGGCACTTGAACGTGTTTCGCGACCGGCAAAAGTGGTTCGAAAGAATGTTACTGCCCCATTATTGCCTCTGGTGGGTGCCCGACGGACATGTACCTAGCGTGAAAGAAGGACGTGAGCGGTTGGAGCACTATCAAAAATATGGAGCCACACCTCAAGCATTTTGGTTTTCGCAATGCTTCCTCGCCCCTCAGCGTGAGACTGTACCGGCTTAAAAGTGTGGTCTGTTTTAGTTCCCGCGAACAACTCGGAGATGGATTCGTTGAGTGCCGTCCTATGGGAGATGGGTACCGCTGGGTTAATAGAAGAGCCCACCGGACTGCGAGCGTTTTTTGACGATTCCGTCGACCGCTTATCCATCTGCGCAAAGTTCGAGCTGGCGCAATTGGCCACGCGCTACGAAGCTCCGTTCGACCCAGGCCGGATCGCGCCCTCCGAATGCGACCCCCTCTTGATCGGTAAACGTTTCTACGTGGCTCCCTCGTGGGTAGCTGGACCCCCGCCCGAAGGCCGTTTCCGCCTCACTATCGACGCCACTAGCGCCTTTGGAAGCGGCCGGCACGAAAGCACGCAAATGTGCATTGAGGTGCTGGAAAAGCACCTGAAGCCCGGCTGTTGCGTGACGGATATCGGTTGTGGATCGGGCATTCTGTCGGCAGCGGCGGCCCTACTTGGCGCGCGTGCCGTCTTCAGTTGCGATATCCACCAGGACTCCGTCAGAACCGCGAAAACGTTAATTCAAACGCCGGTTTTCGTCGGTTCGGCCGACGGCATCCGCAGCCAGGTAGCCGATGTCGTGCTAGCGAATCTCAGTGTGAGAATCCTCGACGTGGTCGCCTATGATTTGCAACGTATCGCCAAGCCAGGGGGACTCATCGTTCTGGGCGGCTTTCTGCATGAGAATCCTCCCAAGAAGTCTAGGCCTCGGGAGGTTTGGAAGAAGGGAGACTGGCAGTGCTGGGTCTGCCGTCCCGAAGACATCGACGCGCCAGAACGACCTGGTGGATCGGCAGCGCATGAACAAGACTGGTGGCTATAGCTTCGCGAAAAGACCCGCCGTAGCCTAATGCAGATTCGCTGCGAACACGAGGGCCAAAAGCAGGAGCGCGGCGGTGGCAGCCAGACCCGTCTTGAAGTGGTTCCAAGCATCCTGCGTCATGGCTATCTTGACCCTCGCAGCGCGAGCGGTCGACTGAGGCCAAGCCACAACCATCGGAAGCGATTCCTGTTCGGGTTCCACAGCGACGATTTCGGGAATGAGAGCCGTTTCGTCCGGCGGAGCCGCCTCGCTCGGAGGGAGACTTTCCGCCTGTTGCTTGAGCGCGGCACAATGTAGGATTTCCGAATCTAAACCTGGGTGGGAAGGGTCAGTTTCACGCAGCGACTCCCATTCTTCCAACGCTTCTGCGTATTGTGCCTTTTCCTCAAACGCGCGTGCCCGCTGCGTCGCTGAAGTCACCAAACGTATAACCCATTCGCGGGCTTTTGCTTTTTCTTCCAGGGCGCAGAACAAGACGCTTGCGGGACGTTGCCGCAGCACCTGCTCGCAACTTTGCAGCGCTTCCTGCAAACGGTCTTCCGCAATAAGTTGCGCAATATGGTCATAGGTCAAATGCAAGCTGCGCATTTCCTCTATAACGGACAGGAAGACTGGATCGCCGGGATAGGGATCGGCAAACGGCGCTACGAGCTCTCGGAACCGGCGAAGAGTTTGCGGATTGTCACTCGCATCCAAACGATCGCGAAAGTCAGTCAGTCTGCGAAAGTTCTTCTCGCGTTCATCGCCCGAACGCCGCACCAGAAGCTCATCCAGTGCACGCAACCGCGCTTCCAGGTTCTCATCTTTCGGGTAAGCTTTAGCCAGTTCAGCCAGACGGGCGCGCAAATGCGGGAGATGTTCTGTATGCTCCGCACGGCCGGATTCATCTAAAGCAACCCGGATGCTTTCGTCGCGCTTTTGGCGCTCGATGCTAGCCCAGAGCGCGCTTGGGACAACCGGCTCAGCAATAAGACCCGCCAGTTCGTGAAGCAACGTTTCGGCAAAACGCCAATGACTGCCTAGCACCGTGTAGGCGGCTGTAATGAAGGATTCGTAGGTTCGCTCTTCGAGTATTCGATGGCCGCGGCTCAATGATAGGGTCTCGCGAAACTTGCCAAACGAAGTCACAAAATGGTCCTCGCTCAACTCATTGGAAGCTTCCGCCAACGCCACTTCAAGGCGCGCCTTGCGTTGCGCCAGTTTCAAACAACTCAAATGGAGCGCTGGAAAAACCGAGTCGCCGGGGAAAACGCTATCCGCCTCCTGGAGCAATACAGTGGCCTTCTCGTCATCTCCCGCGCAGAGAGCTGCGCTAATGCGCGAGAGCAGATCGTCGCGCAAAGGTCCGGCAAAGAGCGGAGGGATACAAGCGTTCTCCTGCTTAAGAGAGTCGCTTTCGCGTACGCGAGTAACCAACAATGACATGATTCAACCGAATTCCTAACAGACGTTCCAACCATTCTAAGCCAATTACGCTGAGTTGGTACGCTACCTTGAGCGATGAGGACAGAAGAAAGCGCAAAATTGACTCCTGGCCAAATTCGCGGATCCTGGGCCGCCTGGGGTGGCTGGACTCTGGACGGCATGGATTCGTTCATCTACGCGTTGGTTCTGGCCCCGGCGATGCGCGAACTTTTGCCGAAATCCGGTATTTCAGCCACCCCCGCTAACGCCGCGTACTATGGCAGCATTCTGTTCGCACTCTTTCTGGTGGGCTGGGGCCTTTCTTTTCTGTGGGGTCCAGTAGCCGATCAGTTTGGCCGCGTGCGCACCCTGATGCTGACAATTCTGTGTTATTCGCTTTTCACCTTCTTAGACGGCATTGCAAACAACGTCTGGCAATTGGCGATTTTCCGGCTGTTAGCGGGCATTGGCATCGGCGGTGAGTGGACGCTCGGCGGAACACTTTTGGCCGAACAGTGGCCTGAGAACAAAAAAGTGCACGGCGGAGCGTACATGCACAGCGGCTATGATGTCGGAACCCTATTAGCCGGGCTTTTGAATTATCTGGTGGGCGCGCGCTATGGCTGGCGAGCCATGTTCCTTCTGGGCGGCACACCCGCATTGCTCGTCGCCTTCATCCGCTGGGGCGTGGCTGAACCCGAGCGTTGGCAAGAACGCAAAAAGCTCACCGCCCCTCAGGCATTCCTTCGGTTATTTTCAGCGCAATTCCGCAGGCGTACAATTTCGAACGGACTGTTCGTGCTCATTTCGATGATTGGCCTATGGGCCGGCTCCGTTTACGTGCCGACCGCTGTCGCTCAACTAGCGGCGCGCGCCGGCCGGCCTTCGGAGGCGCCGCACTTGGCATCAAACGCAATCGTTTTGCTGTCAGTCGGCACAATCTTGGGATGCCTGTTTACTCCGTGGCTGCTAGCTCGTCTCGGACGGCGGGGCGCACTCGGCTTCTTCTTCGCGCTTATGGCCATTTTCATCACATTAGCTTTTGGCTATTCGTTTTATCTTGCGCAAGACGCGTTGCAGTGGTTCATGGCATGCCTTTTCTTTGTAGGTGTGGGAGGAGCAAGTTTCTGCGTCTACACGATTTGGCTGCCGGAACAATACCCCACGGAATGCCGCGCCAGCGCCTTTGCTTTCGCCACCGCTTTTCGGCGCTTTCTGGCGGCAGGCATTACGTTCTTGGTGGGAGCGGGAGTTTCTTACTTCGGCACGCTGGGCAAGCCAGTAGCGCTCACAGCCATTGCGTTTGTGCTTGGCCTGATTCTTTTGCCCCTAGGCCAGGAAACCAGGGGCCAAACTTTGCCCGATTAACTAAATATGAACCTCACTGACCTTTTCGATCTTTCGTTACGGGGCCTCCGCGCCGACTCAGTTGCCCTTGAATTCGAAGGCCAAGAATACACCTTCCGGCAACTCGACCAGCGCAGCAACAGACTCGCGCACTTTCTGCTCGACATGGATTTCAAGGCCGGCGACCGTCTCTGCGTATATTTCGCCAATTGTGTCGAAATGATCGATCTCTACCTGGCTTGTATCAAGACCGGCCTTATTTTTGTGCCGATCAACATTCTCTATCGCGACCGTGAGATCGGTCACATTTTGAATGATGCCAAACCGAAGGCTGTGGTGGCCGATGAAGTCATCGCTACCGGCGGCATCCCCGTTTGGACTCTCGACACTCTACGACAAGCGGTGCAGAAACAACAGAGCACGAGGCCAAGCGCGCCTTTGGACGGCGATGCGCCAGCCGGGATCATCTACACATCGGGCACAACGGGAACATCGAAAGGCGCAGTCCTGACTCACAACAATTTCGCTGTGAATGCGCTAAATCTGCTCACTTGCTGGCAAATTACCTCGGAAGATCGCTTTCTGTTAGGTTTGCCGCTGTTCCATGTGCACGGCTTAGGAAATGGTCTGCACTGCTGGCTCATGAGCGGCTGCCGCATGCGGTTGCTCACGCGCTTTGAACATCAAAAGGCCGAGCAAACGTTTGTCGATTTCCGGCCAACTCTCTTTTTTGGCGTTCCAACCGTTTATGTACGTCTGCTCGAAATGAACTCATCGTCAGCCGCCGAGATTGGTCGCTTTATGCGTCTATTTGTCTCTGGCTCGGCGCCGCTCCCCGCTCATGTGCTCATGGAGTTCAGAAAACTGTTCGGCCACACGATTCTCGAACGCTACGGTATGAGTGAAACGCTCATGAACATCAGCAATCCCTATGTCGGCGAACGCAGAGCGGGCACAGTGGGCTTGCCTTTGCCCGGTGTCTCCGTGCGCCTCCTTGATCGCTCCTTGCAGCCAGTTGCCGACGGCGAAACTGGCGAAGTGTACTTGCGCGGTCCGAATGTTTTTTCAGGCTATTGGGAACGCGAGGACGCCACTCGCGCCAGCTTTGTCGATGGCTACTTCAAAACAGGAGACCTCGCCACTCGTTCGAATGACGGTTACTATACGCTTTGCGGTCGGAGTAGCGACCTGATCATTTCGAGAGGTTTCAACATATATCCGCGAGAGCTGGAAGAATTCCTCCAAGAGCAGCCCGAGGTTGCCGAAGCAGCGGTGGTGGGTTGGCCCGACGCCGTACGCGGAGAAGTGCCGGTCGCCTACGTCGTGCTGAAAGAACAAATCGCTGTTGAGGCCCTGGAATCAAGGTGCAAAGAGAAACTGGCTTCTTTCAAAATGCCCCGCAAATTCATACCTATTAATCAACTGCCGCGCAACGCCATGGGCAAAGTGCAAAAACACCTTTTACCGAAAAGTTAGCGTCACCAGTTCAGCGGTTTCGACCCGTTTGACCATCTCACAATCTCAATCAAGTTATTGAAACTATCCGTCCAAGGCCGCAAGCCGTCGCGCTTCTCAATGGGAGATGAGTGCAGACGGATCGCCGCGTTATCCAAAACCGCTGGATTGTTGGTCACCAGTACCCAATCCGCGGCAAACACACTATTGTCTGGGTCGTCATGATTCGTCACTTGCACGGCTTGATAACCCGCCTGGTTGGCCAGTTGCTGAACAATCGGCGCCAACGCTAGATAGTGATTCGAAACATGAAAAGCAATCACGCCGTTCGGCTTTAATAGTCGGAGGTAGAGCGCTAGAGACTCCCGCGTGAGCAAGTGTACTGGAATTGCGTCGCCCGAGAACGCATCCAACACAAGAAGATCGAACGGCTCATGTTCCCGCTGGAGTGACAAACGCGCATCGCCTTCCACAATCTCCACATGAGCGGGAGACTGGCGAATGAAATAAAATAGCGCGTTTGCAATCGTAATCACCTGCGGATTGAGTTCGTAGAAAACGAACGTGTCGCCAGGCAGGCCGAAAGCCGCGAGCGTCCCGGTACCAAGCCCCACCACTCCCACGCGCCGGGGTGTGTCCGGTAGGCACTCACGAAGCACAATTCCAATGCCGGAATCGCGTCCATAGTAAGTGAGTGGGCGGCGCTGGCGGTCGGCCCAGAGGAATTCCGCGCCGTGTTGGATTGTGCCGTGAAAAAGCGTCCGCGTTTGCTCGGGCCCGGCATGCGGCGACTGAACCACGCGCAACGAACCATAAAAATTCCGCACCAACAGAAGAGAGTTTTCGTGATAAGCCTTCACGTTCGCCACGAACACCGCGGCCATGCAACCTACCACGCCCACCCACAAAATGCGCAACGGCCAGCCGCTGCTCAATGTAGAAACAAGGGCGAGAACAGCAATGGCAAAAAGAGTAAATGGCAACTCATAGACGCCATCGAAAACGCTGGGGGCGACGAGCCCAACAAAGATCGCTCCGGCGGCGCCACCGGCAGCGATGACCAGGTAGAAATCAGTCAGACCCGAAATCTCAGGACGGTTCAGATAGAGTTCGCCTTGACAAAACATGAGGCAAACGAAAAGCCCGCCGAGGAAGATGGGCAAACTGTATTCCATGGCGTCGATCGCATCTATGTTGTAAACGGAATACGCCAACAACCCCAGCGCCAAGGCGAGCAGGCGAAGCCACACTCCGCGCTGATAGAAGCTCCCTGCGCCAAAGCCAAAAACGAAACTGAGCAGATAAATCGCAAGCGGCAAAACCCACAACAGCGGCACCGCCGCGACATTTTGCGTAATGTGGTTCGTCACCGATAAAAGCAACATCGAGCCACAGGCTGAGAGCGAAAACCAATAAAACCGCCGGAATATAGGCAGCGGTTCAGGTTTAGCGTCGGACACCATACGCGACGTCTCCGACCGGCTCAAGAACGCGAACCCACCGCACAAGGCAACGAACCCTCCGAATCCCACCGACCACCAAACACGTTGCGACAAAATGTCGAGACTCGGTTCAATGAGAATCGGATAGCCGAGTAATGCGGCCAGCGATGCAAAGTTCGACAGCGCAAAAAGCCGGTAAGGAGCCGGTTCGCCCGTTCGCGCGAGCCAATACTGCACCAGCGGACTAGTCGCCGAAAGAGCGACAAAGGGCAACCCGAGCGTCGCGCTTAGCATGATCAAGATCTTCCAAGTGGGTTGCCAAATGGGTGGCGCGCCGGCAACGGGCTGCCACCAATCAGACGGCCCGATTGGAAGCAGAATCAGCGATAGCAGCAGCAAGGTAATATGCACTACCGCCTGTGTCAACGGTTTCGCATAACGGGTGAGAACCCGCGCATACAGATAGCCCAACAACAACGCCGTTTGATAGAAAACAAGGCAGGTAGACCACACGGCAGCCGATCCGCCGAACCAGGGAAGAATGCGTTTGGCAAACAGCGGTTCCACAGTGAAAAGCAAAAACGCACTCGTAAAAATGGCGGTCGCGGCCAGCACTCGCCGGACGGTTAACATATCATGTTCTTCGAGTACCTTTTCGGAGCGCATATGCAATTGACCAGACGCCAAGCGCTAGCATTGACGCCCACTTTGACACTCTTATCCTGCACGAGCGACAAGAATAACAAACCTATGAACGGAATCACAGAACAGGCTTGGGGCTTTTTGCCCACAGGCGAAACCATCAGTCTTTATACATTGCGCAACGAAAAAGGAATGGAAGCCACTATCAGCAATTTTGGCGGGCGCTTGGTGACTCTCAAAGTTCCCGACCGTACCGGCAACTTTGCAGATGTCGTGCTGGGCTACGACACGATCGAGCCTTACACAAAACCCAATCCTTTTTTCGGAACCCTCGTGGGCCGCTATGCCAACCGCATTGCAAATGGAGAGTTCACGCTTGACGGCAAGAAATACACCCTGCTCAAGAACAACGGTCCCAATTCGCTGCATGGTGGCGCCAAAGGGTTCGACAAGAAAGCGTGGCAGCCCGAAATCAGCAAAGATGGTCAGTCGCTGCGACTCACCTATCTGAGCAAAGATGGCGAAGAGGGTTATCCGGGCAATCTCACGGCAGTCGTAACCTATGCGCTTGGTAACGATAACTCGCTTACCATCGACTACGCAGCCACCACCGATGCCGACACCGTTTTGAACCTCACAAATCATTCATATTTCAATTTGGCGGGCCACGGCAACGGCAAAATTCTAGATCATATGTTGACGGTCAACGCGGACAAGTTCACGCCCGTCAATGCGAATCTGATCCCGACCGGCGAATTGCGCAGCGTCGAGGGCACACCGTTCGATTTCCGCCAGCCGACCGCGATTGGCGCCCACATCGATTCGCCGGACCAGCAGATTCAATTCGGTAAGGGTTACGACCATAACTTCGTGTTGAACCGTGCCGGTGATGGCCCGTCGCTCGCCGCCCGTGTCACCGAGCCACAATCTGGCCGCGTGATGGAGGTTCTCACTACCCAACCAGGCGTGCAACTCTACACGGCGAATCACATCGAAGGCAATATCCAGGGCAAAGGAGGCGCGGTTTATCACTTTCGCGGCGCCTATTGCTTTGAGACACAACACTTCCCCGATTCGCCGAACCAGCCCAATTTCCCCACTACGGTTTTGAAACCGGGCGAGAAATACCACCAAACCACAATTTTCAGATTTTCTACGGCGTAGACATTTAGTCATACAATTCGGACAGACACTCATGCTGCTACAATTTCCCGGACCAAATCCCAATGAAGTGGACCTCACACCCACTTACGATGCCGTTGTTGTCGGCTCTGGCGCTGCTGGTGGCATGGCTGCCTACGTCTTAACTACCCACGGCTTCAAAGTCTTGCTGCTCGAAGCCGGAAAGTATCAGGACACCGGCAAGATCTTGCACTCCATGGAGTGGCCATACGATCATCCGCGGCGCGGCAAAATGCCCTCCGATCACCACGCTTTGACATTGAACGAGTACAACGTTCGCCAATCGCCATACGCTCAGAATTCACAGTATTCGAAGGTGCAATCGTACGTTCAGGGCTGGTCGGGCACGGATTACAGCAAGACCCTTGTGGTCGACGAAAAGGAGAATCCCTACACGGGCACACGTTACGCCTGGGTGCGCGCGCGCGCCGTGGGCGGCAAGACCAACATTTGGGGACGCTTGGCGCTGCGCCTGTCCGATTACGATTTCAAAGCGAAAGACCGCGATGGATACGGCGAAAATTGGCCTATTTCTTATGCCGATATTGAGCCCTACTACGACAAAGTCGATTTGTACCTTGGCATTTCAGGCCACCCCGAGAATTTGCCGCATTTGCCCGATAGCAAATTTCAACGGCCCGTCAAGCTAACTTCTTCCGAAGTGCATCTGCGCGAAACACTAAAGGGTATGGACCGCGTGCTCACACCCTACCGTGCCGGAGTCACCACAGATGGCTTGAAACACAATAAATATCGCAGCCGCTGCTACGGACGCGGCGCTTGCGACAGACACGTGGGAGGTTGCGATATTCACGCCGCCTTTGACTCTCCCACTGGGTTGATCCGGCCCGCCTGGGACACTGGCAATCTCACCATGCGGACCAACGCCACTGTCTACGAAGTAACAGTCGACAAAGATTCTGGCAAAGCGACCGGTGTTTCGTTCTTGGACAGTGAGACGAAAAAGAGCTATCAAGTCAAAGCAAAGACCGTCATTTTGGCGGCGTCCACACTCGAAAGCGCGCGCTTGCTATTGCTTTCGAAATCCTCCCTTTACCCAAATGGAGTCGGCAATTCCAGCAGCCACGTTGGCCACAATTTCTGCGAGCACATGATGGGCCCGTCGGTTTCAGGTTTAATGAAAGACCTGGTGGGCAAACCTAAGACCAATGACGACGGCCGTCCCGGTGGTTTCTATATTCCAAGATTTCGCAATCTCGACGGCAAACGTTCCGAATTCCTCCGTGGCTACGGCTTTGAAGGAAGCAGCGGCACTACCATGCTGCCGGGCAGCGCTTATGCCACGCCCGGATTTGGCGAGGAATTCAAAAAACATGTGCGTGATTACGCCGGCGCAACTATCGAAATCGGCGCATTCGGCGAAGTCCTGCCCCGCTATGAAAACGCTGTCGATATCGATCCTGACGTCAAGGACGCCTGGGGCGTTCCCGTGCTGCGCTTCAGCTATAAGTTTGGAGAGAACGAGCGGAAAATGGCGAAAGATATGGCCATTGCCGGGCGTGAAATGTTCGAAGCCGCAAAGTTCGAGGTGCTTTCCAACTCGGACGAAATGCTACCCGAAGGTTGGTCAATTCACGAACTCGGAACCGCCCGCATGGGCAACGATCCCAAAACTTCAGTCGTGAATCAGTTCCAACAGTGTCACGACGTGAAAAATCTTCTAGTCGTCGATGGCAGTACCCACGTAAACGCTTCCTGCCAGAATCCCACTTGGACAATCATGGCGCTTTGCTGGCGCTCGTGTGACCACCTGGCGGACCAACTCAGAAAAGGAGAGGTCTAGTGAACTCCCATTTAGATCGCCGCGACCTACTGAAACTACTCACAGCATCAGCGCTCGCTGCACCGTTGCAATTGACAGCGGCGGGCACCGGCAAGCTGTACTTCTCAGCGGACGAATTTGTTCTGTTGGATCTCTTAACAGAGCACATCATCCCGCGCGATGCTCACTCGCCGGGGGCGCACGATGCCTCAGTCGCGGACTATATCGACAGAAGCGTCGCCGAAGCATTCTTGCCCGAAGAAAAAGAGTCTTGGAAGACAGGTCTCGCGGAGATTGACCGTCTCTCCGTAGAAAGCACCAAACGTCCCTTCGTAAAAGCAGGCAAGACTGGTCAGATCGCCCTCCTACATAAACTCGCGCAAGCAGAAAACGACCCCAAAACCGACGGCGAGAAATTCTTCGCGCAGCTCAAAGAAGCCACTGTGTTCGGCTACTACACCTCCGAGATCGGCATCCACAAAGACATCGAGTACAAGGGCAACGTCATTCAGGAACAGTTCTCAGGCTACGACGCCGTCTGATAAAATCTGGAACTCCCAATGGCACTGGAACATTTCGACGTACTGATTATCGGTGCGGGCCTATCCGGCGTCGATGCCGCCCATCACTTGCAAAAGTACTGCCCGCACAAAAGCTACGCCATTCTTGACCAGCGCGAGCAAATCGGCGGCACTTGGGACCTATTCCGCTACCCCGGAGTCCGCTCAGACTCGGACATGTTCACCATGAGCTTTTCATTCCGCCCATGGACGAGTCCCAAAGCCATCTCTCCCGGCGAAGCTATCCGCGAATACGTCACAGCCACCGCACAGGAGGCCGGCATTGATCGACACATCCGCTTTCGCCACGAGATTAAGAGTGCCGCCTGGTCATCCCATTCGGCGCAGTGGGAGGTCAATGCCGTGCGCAAACTCCCCGGCGGAGGCGAAGAGTCAGTCACGCTCACCTGTAATTTCCTATTCTCCTGCGCTGGCTACTATCGCTATTCGGCAGGCTATCTTCCCGAATTTCCGGACATCCAACGCTTCAAAGGCCCTCTCATTCATCCACAGGCTTGGCCGGAAGGGTTGGATTACTCGGGCAAGCGCGTCGTTGTTATTGGCAGCGGCGCCACCGCCGTAACGCTACTACCTTCCCTCGCCAAGACCGCCTCCCACGTAATAATGCTGCAACGTTCTCCCACATATGTTGTCTCGCTGCCCGGACAAGACCGCATTGCAAACTGGCTGCGCGGCGTCCTTCCTCCAATGTGGGCCTATCGGATCAGCCGTTTGAAAAACGTTGCGTTCATGCTCTACTTCTACCAACTGGCGCAGCATTTTCCGAATTTCGTCAAGACCGGCATTATCAAAAAAGTGAGTGAAGCGGTAGGTCCTAATTGCGATGTCGCAACCAACTTCACTCCACGCTACAACCCCTGGCAGCAGCGACTCTGCCTGGTTCCCGACGGAGACATGTTCAAGGCCATCAAAGCTGGTCGCGCCAGTGTCGTCACCGGTCAGATTCAGACGTTCACCGAAAAGGGCGTCCAGCTCGAATCCGGCGAAACAATCGAAGCCGATATCGTCGTCACGGCAACGGGCCTCGCAATGCAGGCATTCGGCGGCATCGAACTTTCAGTCGATGGACGCAGTGTCGATCTCAGCAGCACCCTGGCTTACAGAGGTGTGATGATCTCCGGCGTCCCCAACCTCGCATCGGTGTTTGGCTATATCAATGCATCCTGGACACTCAAAGCCGATTTGATATGCGCTTACGTGTGCCGCCTGTTGAACTTCATGGACAGGAAAGGCGTGCGCCAGGTAACGCCGCAGAGGCGCAATGAGACAGCAGCGGCCCCGTTCGTCGAGAACTTCACATCCGGCTATATGCAGCGCTCTTTAGCGAGTGCCGAAGCAGGGTTCGAAGCCGCCGTGGCGCGTTTATCAGAACTACATCCGTGACATCATCAGCCTCAAGTGGAGTTCGTTTAACGACGGTGCATTGGAATTCTCAAACCCAACGCCTCAAATGTCGTCAGGCAGTGCCCCGAAGGACCGAAACCAGAAGGAAAGTGCTGTTGGCCTCGCCCGGTAGCTTCTCCTTGCCAAACTAGGTGAGATCGTGATATCCTCCTAGTTAGACTAGGAATCAACCAGACATGGGTAAAACCGCAGATTTGCTCCCAGGCACGCTTGACATGCTCATCCTCAAAGCAGTGTCCTTGAAACCACTGCATGGATACGGCGTTTTGCAGCGCATCCGGCAAATCTCGGGGGATGCGCTTGAGATACCACAGGGGTCGTTGTATCCCGCGCTCTACCGGCTCGAGCATCAGGACCTCATCGCGGCCGAGTGGGGTCAAAGCGACAACAATCGCCGGGCAAAGTATTACACGCTAACCGCTGCGGGACGGCGGCGGCTGCGTGAGGAGACCGCCGGGTGGAACCGGACAGCATCAGCGATTGCCGCAGCCCTAAACGCGACACCAGAGGAGGTGTGACATGTTCAAGCGCCTTCGTTCTTTGTTCCGCGTGCTCACCTCCCGACGCGATTTTGAAGACGGGATGACCGAAGAGTTGCGTTTTCACATTGAGCAATACGCCGGCGATTTGGTGCGCTCCGGCATTTCCCCGCAAGACGCCGCCCGTCGCGCACGCATCGAACTCGGCGGCCTCAACACCGTAAAAGGCGAGTGTCGTCAGGCTCGTGGGCTCCAGATGTTGGATGAGGCAGTTCGCGAACTGACCTACGCTTCAAGATTGCTGCGCAAATCTCCCGGATTTACCGCCACGGCTCTCCTCACCCTCGCCATCTGTCTTGGCGCTAATCTAACGATTTTCGCGGTCATCGACTCAGTTCTCCTTCGGCCGCTGCCCTTTCCCAGCGCCGAGCGGCTCGTGACCCTGTACAACACTTACCCGAAAGCCGGCGTCGAGCGCGACGGCTCCTCTCTCACCAATTATTACGAACGGCGCGGCCATATTCCCGCGTTCAGCGCAGTCGCCATCTATCGTTACGGCTCGGCAATCATCGGCGATCCCGGCTCAACGCAACGCGAGCAGATCATCCGCGTGTCTCCCGACTTTTTTGCCACTCTCGGCCGCGGCCCCGTCATCGGCCGCGTTTTCACCGAAACGGAAACCACCTATCAAACCGATAGCGTTGCCATTCTCACAGACGCCTATTGGCGACAACATTTTAACGCCGCCCCGAGTGTCGTTGGACGGCAAATTCGTGTAGACGGACTTGCCAAGACTGTGATCGGAGTGTTGCCTCCCGATTTCCGCTTCCTGTCCTCCCAGGCCCAACTCTACTTCCCTCTCTCCTCCAACCCCGAACAACGTATGCCCCTGCAGAGGCACTCAGGAGGGAACAGTATCCAAATGATCGCGCGCCTCCGGCCGGGAGCCACGTTAGCCCAGGCGCAATCACAGATCGATACGCAGAACGCCACTTTAGAGCTAGATGACCCACAGGCCAAAATGATGGCCGATGCGGGGTTTCGCTCCCTAGTCGTTCCGCTGCATGACGACCACGTCGCAACCATCCGTCCCACTTTGCTGTTGCTGCAGACCGGCGCGCTTGCTCTCCTCCTAATCGGCGTCGTCAATCTTGCCAACCTTCTTCTCGTTAGAGCCAATAGTCGAGCCAAGGAATTGGCTGTCCGGCGGGCATTGGGCGCGAGCGCAGGGCACGTTGTGAGTGAAGTGATTGTCGAGACCACACTCCTTACCATGGCAGGAGGGGTCCTTGGGCTCGTTGTGGCCATCGGTGGCATCCGTCTCCTCACTTATCTGGGTGCTGATCGTCTACCCTTGGGATCTCACATCACCTTTGATGCGAGACTAGCCGCCGTAGCCTTGCTCGGCGCGATTGTCTTAGGTATGCTGCTCGCGGCGCCCATCGCCTGGGTCAACTTTCGGGGCCAACTCATCCATGCGCTTCAATCCGAAACTCGCAGTGGCACCACCAGCCGCGGTGCGCAGCGCCTCCGCCACTCTTTCATCGTCGCCCAGATTGCGCTGGCCCTCGTTCTTTTGGCCGGGACCGGCTTACTTGGGCTCAGTCTCAAACATGCCATGGAAGTATCTCCCGGCTTTCGAGTCGACCACATTCTTACGGCCCAAATTTCGCTACCCTTCAAAAACTACCCAAATGGAGCGACAGCCCTCGCCTTTACTGAGAGACTGATAGGCTCGATCAGCGGGCAACCCGGAGTCTTGGCCGCAGGCGTCGTGAATAATGTGCCTTTCAGTGGTAGCAACTCCAAAAGTTCTGCGGCGGTCAAAGGTCACGTTACCCGGCCGGGCGAATCACCGCGTGGAAATTACTCCTACAGCGTTGGTGGCGATTATTTCGGCGCTATGGGCTTTACCCTGCGTGCCGGACGATTCCTCACGGGCGCCGATTCGCGCCGCCAAGAGCGAGTGTGTGTAGTGGACGATGATTTCGCTCGTTACTACTGGCCCAATGGCAGCGCCCTGGGACATCGTTTATTCCAAGGCTCCACAGAGCCGGGCAAGGACGCCGAAGCATACACGATTGTCGGTGTCGTCGGCAGGGTCAAACAAGCGGGCCTAACCGACGAAGAGGCCCAAGGCGCGATTTACTATCCCTTCATCTTTCACCCAGAGAGCGACATTTTCGTCGTCGCCCGCACCAGTCTCTCACCCGAATCTCTTGGATTGACGCTTCGCAGGGTTGTACGGCAAATGGATCCCGACCTCCCTGTGAACGATCTTCAGTCAATGGAGACCCGCATTTCCGACAGCCTTGTCACTCGCCGCTCGCCAGCCTTGCTAGCTGCCCTCTTTTCGGCAATCGCCGTGTTGCTTACCGCCATTGGTACCTACGGAGTTCTAAGTTACGCAGTAGCCCAGCGTCGCCGCGAGATTGGTGTACGCATGGCATTGGGGGCACAACCGGAGCAGATTCGTAGCCAGTTTCTCTCGCTCGCCTTACACCTGCTCGCTTACGGCGCGATTCTTGGCGTCCTCGGAGCATGGCTGGCCGGCCGCGCCATGCAGACGCTACTCTTCCATGTTTCCGCTCTCAACTGGCCAACCCTCGCCGGCGCTGCGGGCGTTATGGCCGTGGTGTCCCTCGTTGCTTGCCTGCTCCCCTCTCAACGCGCTGCGCGGATCTCCCCGATGGAAGCCCTCGACGACCGTTCGAACTGAACGCCATCGTTGAGGACCATTCAGCTTGGGATGCCGATTTGTTATATTGATCCAGCAACGATTCTGTTTATCGGCTTCGCCGCAGGATTATTGGCAACATCTGTTTCGAAGCGGTAATTTCTCTTTTTGCGCACTAGATCCCCGATTCCCGGTTGGCTTCCCTTGGCTCAGCGTAATGACGTCGATCTGCTGTCTCGCATTAAGCGTCGCGACCCCGAGGCGCTCGGAGAACTGTATGACCGCTGCGGCAACCTCGCCTATTCCATCATTCTGCGAATTGTACCGGACCGAGAAGTAGCCGAAGACTTGCTGACTCAGACGTTCGTCACAGTTTGGAATCAAATCGCCCGATGGAAAGACGCTCGCATTGAGGATCTGCGCCTTTGGTTGCTGCTCCTGGCGCGTAATCATGCCATAGAGTACTTGCGCTCTCGCAACGAACCGCTGCCCAAGGCCCTGCCCCGGCCTACGGCGCTCACTCAACCAAGCGTTTTGCAAGACTTCCCGAGGCCGCGAAACAATGAGCAGTGGACCCAGCTGCGATATGCCTTTTCAACTCTCACAGAGAATGAGTCGCGTGTGTTGGAAATGGCGTGTTTTGACGGCATTCCCGCCGGCGAAATCGCGGTGAGTTTGGGTGAGACCGTTGTGGCCGTTAAAGAGACTATCAACGCCGCTCTGCGGAAGCTCACCACTGCCGTTCACGAAAGTTGAAGATTTTTTTTCTTCAGTCGAATGAGTGGTTTACGCCAAAAAACCACAAAGGTCGCTTCGCCGCTCATTCATCCTGGGGTCGTTCCCAAAAGGATTTTTCCCAGGAGTAAAGCAGTATGAGCGTAGTCTTAGCCTACAAGAATTTTGCCGCGAACCGAAACATCAGTCACATCGGCCTCGGCGTCGCGGCCGTTAACACCGCGAAAGTTTTACGCCGCGAAGGTATTCAAACCAACGTCTGGCCCATTCTGAGCGCCGCCGATTTGCGGGCCAGATTGAAAGAACACCCCGCTGAACAAGTCATCATCTCAGCACCATGGATACCAACCGCCGATCTGCAAAGTTTGGCAAACGAATTTACCGAAACTTATTTCGCTGTAACCTGCCATTCGAACGTTGGCTTCTTGCAGGCCGATCCGAATGCCATAAAACTGGTGCGCGAAACGCTCGATCTCCAGATGGCCACTCACAATGTGCGCCTGGGGGGCAACAGTCGCCGCTTCTGCCGCTGGATGGAAGACTCCTTTGGCGGCCGTTGCCACTTCCTGCCGAACTTGTATTATCTGGATGGCCCACCTCCTCGCCAGAGATCGTTTTGCGGTGGTGATTCCTTGCGCATCGGCGTTTTCGGCGCAATCAGGCCACTGAAGAACTTGATGAGTGCAGCCGGCGCGGCGCTCGAAATGTCCCGTAACCTACGCGTGCCCTTGGAACTTTGGCTCTCCGCCGGCCGGTCCGAAGGCGGTGGCGAAAGCGTGATGGCGGCCGTGAAAGAAATGGTCGCGGGGTTGCCCAACGTCAAACTAATGCTCAAGGGCTGGCAATCTTGGCCCGCTTTCCGCCAAACCGTCGCGCACATGCACCTCCTCTTGCAACCCAGCTACACCGAATCCTTCAACATGGTGACAGCCGACGGCGCCGCGGAGGGAGTCGCCTCCGTAGTCTCGGAGGCCATCGATTGGGCCCCTTCCGATTGGAAAGCCGATGTCGACGACGTGCTTAATATTGCCCGCGTAGGCCGCCGTTTACTCTGCGATACAAACGCCGCGGAAGAGGGCGTTCGCGCGCTCGAAGATTACGTTGCCAATGGCATCGTGGCCTATCGCAAATACTTCACGATTCGATAAGCATGCAATCGCCATATGAAAAAAACCGGTAGCGCGCGGCAACGGCGTGCCGGTAAGCGGCCAACGTCAGTTCGCGCCCCGCAAACGCGCTCACCAGCATCAGCAAGCTTGATTCAGGCAAATGAAAGTTGGTGAGCAACGCGCCGGTCGCCAGAAATCGAAAACCCGGATGAATGAAAATATCGGTAGCTCCGCTCATCGGCGCCAATCCACCGCGCAGCTTAGCGGTTTCCACCGTTCTCACACTCGTCGTACCGATACAAAAAACTCGCTTCGCCTCGCGCATAGTCTGCGCGGCTTCAGCGCTAATCTCGAAACGCTCTTCGTGCAGCTGTACTTGTGACAGTTGCTCGACCCGCAAAGGTGCAAAGGTCCCAAGTCCCACATCTAACGTTACTTCGGAGACCTTCGCACCCGCGGCACGGCACTCATCTAAAATCTGCGGCGTAAAGTGCAGCCCCGCTGTCGGTGCGGCTACAGATCCGCTATGCCGCGCGAATACAGTTTGGTATCGTTCCTTGTCATTCGCATCCGGCGTCCGATCAATATAGGGCGGCAATGGAATTTCGCCGATTTCCAGCAGCACATCGGCAATAGGCTGAGACGACGCCACGTCAAAGCGAACCGTACGTTCGCCAAATTCGCCATGCGCCACAACCTCTGCCCGCAAGTCGTGCGGAAACAAAATCACATCACCCCGCCGCACTCGCTTACCCGGCTTAACCAAACAGCGCCACACCTCTCGCCGCTCGTCCTCCGCGCGCAACAGAAACACTTCCACCGCCACTTGTTGAGCGCCGCTTTTCACGCCATGCAGTCTGGCCGGAAACACCCGCGTATTGTTCAGCACCAGGCAATCGCCCGGCCGGATGTAACGGCTGAAATTGCAAAAGAAATCGTCATGGAAGTTCTTCTTGCCGCGCGAGACCACCAACATACGCGACGTGCCTCGTTCCGCCAAAGGTTCCTGCGCAATCAATTCGCGCGGGAGGTCATAATGAAAGTCGGATACTTGCAAACCCTTATTTTAGGTATTGAGAGTTCGTGCGATGAAACAGCCGCCGCCGTAGTTGCCGGTGGGCGCCACATTCAATCCAGCGTCGTAGCCTCTCAGCTCGATACACACGTCAAGTACGGCGGTGTCGTTCCAGAGCTCGCTTCGCGCGAACATTTACGCGCCATCGTCGCGGTTGTGCGCCAGGCACTCGAAAACAGCAGCGTTGATTTCCCCTCCCTCAACGCCATTGCAGTCACGGCCGGACCAGGGCTGGTTGGCTCGTTGCTCGTCGGCGTCACCTATGCCAAAGCCCTTTGTTTCGCCCAAAAAATACCGCTGATTGCTGTAAACCACGTCGAAGGGCACATTCATTCGGTCCTGCTCGAAAATCCTGAAATTCAATTTCCCGCGCTTGCCTTAGTCGTCAGCGGCGGCCACACGCATCTGTTCGAAGTCAAAGCCATGGGCCACTATCGCTTGCTAGGCAAAACGCGTGACGATGCCGCCGGCGAAGCTTATGACAAGGTTGCCAAGCTCTTGGGCTTTGGCTACCCCGGTGGACCTATCATCGATAAGCTCGCGCCCTACGGCAATCCGCGCGCCGTCAAATTCACCCTGGCCAAGATGAAAGGCAACGAGCTCGACTTCAGTTTTAGCGGTCTCAAAACTGCCGTCCTGCGCTGGACTGAGCAAAACGATATCAAAGCAGAGACCGCCCACAGACGTGCTCTCAAGAATCCAAATCTCGCTGATTTACGCGCGGCCACGTCGCAAACCACGCTCGATCTGTTGGCGAGTTTCCAACAAACGGTGATCGATGAGTTGCTGCGCCACACCACCCTTGCCGCCGACCAAATGGGAGCCGAATCCATTATCGTGGCGGGCGGCGTAGCGTGCAATGCTGGACTCCGCGCCCAAGCCAAGCGCACCGGCTTCGCTTACTGCTTTCCTTCGCCCCAACTTTCTACCGACAACGCCGCCATGATCGCCGCTGCCGCCTATTCAAAATTTCTTCGTAAAGATTTCGCCGGCTTCGATCTGAAAGCCCAAGCGAGCTTGATGCTAGCTTGAGTGTTATGGGTCCACAAGCTCCAGGCGAGCAACCAAAGCTGCCGATACCCGGCGTGAAGAATATCATCGCGGTCGGATCGGGCAAAGGCGGTGTCGGAAAAAGCACAGTCGCCGTCAATCTGGCCATCACTTTTTCACGTCTCGGCTACGCAGTCGGATTGATGGATGCCGATGTCTACGGGCCGAATGTTCCGCTCATGATGGGTATTCAACAAACGCCCCAGGCCATTGGTCAAAGAATTCAACCGCTCGAAGCCCACGGCGTTCGTTTGATGTCCATGGCGTTTCTAAATCCCGGCGACAAGCCCCTCGTTTGGCGTGGGCCAATGTTGAATTCGGTCATCCAACAATTCCTGCGTAACGTCGATTGGGGCGAACTCGATTACCTGGTGATTGACCTCCCCCCCGGCACCGGCGACGTGCAACTCACATTGATCCAGACCACTCCCCTCACTGGAGCTGTTGTCGTCACCACGCCTTCCGACGTCGCCCTTGAAGACGCACGCAAAGCAGTAAATATGTTTGAACAAGTGCGCGAACAAGTTCTCGGCATCGTCGAAAACATGAGCTACCTCGAACACAACGGCGAAAAGCTCTATGTCTTCGGCAAAGGCGGCGGCGCCAGAACCGCCCTGAAGATGAACGTCCCCCTGCTCGCCGAAATTCCTCTCGACCCCGCCACCCGCGAAGGCGGCGACTCCGGCAAACCGATCGCGACGCTCGGTACCGGCAATAATCAGGCAAAGCTATTTGAAGATCTTGCCCGCAAAATTGTAGACCTCGCCGCCGAAAGCACCAAGCAAAAACAGCGCCCGAAAATCACCATCGCCGACTGAAAACTCTCCCGCTCCCAACCGCACAGCCGAAACTCAGCCCCGGCGTGTAAGCGCCGGTTCACCATCCCCCAACCCATTTTCAGGCAAGCAGCCATTATCCTGACAACCTAGCGGAGCCGCGCCCGCAAGGAAGCGCAAGTCATTCCGGGCGAAAGTCGGGACATGACACACTCATTCATCATTTTCGGAGGAAAACTCGCCAACTGCAGTAGCTCCGCAAGTGGGTCACAGAACTTTCCAAAATATTTTCTCGCTCCACCCATCTGGAAACTAAGCCTTTACCCGTCTCACCCTCCGAATTCTCCATCCCATCCAACCCAGCCGTGAGCTATTTTCAAACCAGCTTCGCGGCGGTAGTGTCTCTCGGCGTCTTTCGTTTAACTCGGATCGCGCCCCTTCCGCCCAACCGGGGCAACCCGGCTCAGATCTTTGCAAATCGAATATTTCACGCTCACTTCCCAAGCCAGCCATTGGGTTCCTTTTTTCAAATGACCCAATGGCCTCCCGGGCGATCAACCTGACCCGGTTGGGTTCGCTTTTTCAAAACCTGGCAATCCCCATCCCAATTGGGTTCGTTGCGTAAAATGGCGACTTCCTGTCAAGTTCTCGTTTCGCAGAAAACGCTTTTTGTTCGCCTGCATCGACAAGATTCGGCGTATCTTCGCCCGAAGGGCCTAATTCCGTTTCGCAAAAAACGCCTTTCCTTCGCTTTTTGGCTTGCCGAGCGAATCGTTTACCCGTTCTGGCGACAGAGTCCGGAAAATCGGGTATCAGCCTTCGCCGATGCCGGATTGCAGCAGCTAGCTCCGCTCCAGCGCAATCGCCTCAATCTCAATCCCGACATCGCGCGGCAGCCTCGCCACCTCAACCGTTGTCCGCGCCGGCGGGTTGTTCGGGAAAAACTTTCCGTATTCTTCGTTCATCTTGGCGAAGTTGTTCATGTCTTTCAGAAACACAGTCGTCTTCACCAAGTCATCCAGCGTAAGCCCCGCGGCCGTCAGCACGATCTTCAAGTTCTCAAGCACGCGCGCGCACTGCGCTTGAATATCGCCTGTGACCAACTCGCCTGTCTTAGGGTCGGCGGGAATTTGACCGCTCAAGAAAATGAATCCATTGGCCCGCACACCTGGCGAATAAGGCGCCACCGGCTTAGGCCCGTCTTTGGGAAAGATGCTTTCTTTCATTGCTCTATTGTGCACTGCCCGCTTTTATTTGCCTGAAAATCGGATCGTGCCCACCAACTCGCTCACACTGCTCGCTCCCAACCGCCGCACAACCCGCTCTAATTCTTTCGCAATCCTCTGTGGCGCTTGTGGGTCCGCAAAACTCGCCGTCCCCACCTCCACCGCGCGTGCTCCGGCAATCAGAAACTCCGCCGCGTCTTCGCCACTCGCGATCCCACCCAAGCCAATCACTGGAATCTTCACCGCTTGCGCCGCCTCGTACACCATGCGCAACGCGATCGGCTTAATCGCCGGCCCCGACAAACCACCGAAGCCCGCGCCAATCCGCGGCGTTCTCGTCTCAATATCGATGGCCAGCGAAATAAAGGTATTCACCAGCGATACCGCGTCCGCCCCCGCTTCTTCCGCCGCCCGCGCGAATGGCTGAATCGTCGCCACGTTCGGCGACAGCTTCACAATCAGCGGCCTCTTTGCCACAGCGCGCACTTGCCTGACAAGTTGCCCCAGCAACTGTGGATCGCTGGAAAAAAAACTCCCGCCGTGCTTCGTATTCGGGCACGAAACGTTCAATTCATAAGCGGCAGTGCCTTCCGCATCTTCAAGCGCTCGTACCACTTCTACGTAATCGTCCTCGGCATAGCCGAACACGTTCGCAATTACCGGCACCGAAAACTGTTTCAGCTTGGGCAGCTTATCTCTGATGAAAGCCGCCACACCCACATTCTGCAGCCCGATGGAATTCATCATGCCCGCGTTCGTGTGCCAAAGTCGCGGCGCACGATTGCCAGCAATGCGCTCGCGCGAAAGCCCTTTCGTGACCAAGGCCCCCAGCTTGTTCAGATCTACAACCGATGCGAATTCAATGCCGTAGCCAAACGTTCCCGATGCCGCGATCACAGGGTTCCGCAACTGGATGCCGCACAACGTCGTCGCCAGCCGTTCGTCAGGCATTTGATTTCTGCACTACTGCCAGCTCCGCCGCGCATCGCTGAATCAATTGCCAGCTTTCGCGTATGTCTCGTTCGGTCGTTTGATGGTTTCCAATCGCGAAACGCAGCACAAACTTGCCTTGTAGCACGGTTTGCGAAAGGAAAAGCTTCCCACTCGCGTTAATGTCCGCCAGCAACTGCCGGTTCACTTCATCCGAACTGCGATACCGAAAGCACACTAGCGAAAGGGGCACCGGCGCCGCCACTTCGAAGTCTGCATCTTCCTCTACCAGCCCTTTGAGAACTTGTGCCAGCCGCAGCGTTTCCCGCAGCATCGCCACAATCCCTTCAAGTCCGTAATAGCGCATCACGTACCACAACTTCAACGCCCGGAATCTGCGGCCCAGCTGCACCCCATAGTCGTTGAAGTTCACCACGCGCCCATCCTCCGGCGTCTTCAGAATCTCCGCGCTTAACGACGAAGCACGCCGGAACACCTCGGGCATGGTCGTGTAGAGCACGCTGCAATCCATCGAAACATAAAGCCACTTGTGTGGATTGAGCACAAAGGATTGCGCCCGCTCCACGCCGTCCAGCAAGTGGCTCATCTCCGGCACAATCGCTGCAGGCCCCGCGTATGCGGCGTCCACATGTAGCCACGCTTTATACCGCTCTGCAATATCCGCAATTGCCGGAACATCTTCAATCGCCGACGCCGACGTGGAACCAATCGACGCCACAATGCAACATGGCCGCTTTCCCGCCGCTAAATCGGCCTGGATCGCTTGCTCCAACAATTCCGGCCGCATGCGGAACTGGCCGTCTAGCTGAATGCGGCGTACATTATCCTGGCCAAACCCCAGCGTGATCGCCGCCTTCTCCGCCGATGTATGCGTGTGCTCCGAAACGTACACCGTCAATCCCGGCTGCATTCCTCTTGTTCTGCATTCCGGTGCAATCCACTCGCGCGCCGCCCCAATGGCCTGCATTACAGAGACTGAGGCCGTGTCATAGATAATGCCAAACCACTTCGCATCGAGCCGCAGCCACTGCCGCAGCCAACCCAGCGTCACCTGCTCTAACTCCGTTGCCGCGGGCGACGATTTCCAGAGCATCGCATTCACGTTCAGCGCCGCTGTCAGATATTCAGCAAGTACCGAAGGCGGAGACGCCGAATTCGAAAACCATGCGTGAAAGTGTGGATGATTCCAAAGCGTCAACCCTGGCAAAATTTTCGTTTGAAAATCGCCAAAGATCTGCTCAATCGGCTCTCCGTATTCGGGCGCCGCCGCAGGTAACTGTGCGGTTACGTCGCCCGGCTGCACCTTGGGCACCACTGGAAACTCCCGCACATCTTCCATATACTTCGTAATCCACTCGCTGTGCTCGTGTGCCGCTTGCCGGAATTCCTCGGGAGACATTACTAGTCTTATAGCATCACGCCTACGCAAACAGCGGGGGTGCGTTGGCAAGTGTGAGAAAATGTCGCACGTGTGTCAAGAGGAGACGAGATGTCTGAAATGTCGCGAAGAGAGTTTTCAAAGATAGCCCCGAATGCCGCCGCGCTGGCCTTCTCCGCCGGAGCGCTGGAACTTTCCGCGCATCCGCTTGGCCTGCCCATCGGATGTCAGACGTATCCCGTCAGAAAGCTGATTGCCGAAGACTTCACAGGCACTCTTAAGCAGCTCTCGAATGCCGGCTTTCAGGCCATCGAACTTTGCTCGCCAGTCGGCTACGCGGATTCGGGTTTCGCCGGCCTCGCCAAATACAAAGCATCCGAACTCAAGAAGATTTTGAGCGATATGAACCTCCAATGTGTGAGCTCGCACTTTGACCTCGGCGAACTCCGCAAAGATATGCCGGGCAGGATTGAATGGGCAAAAGACCTGGGTTTGACGCAAATGCTGGTCCCAAGCCTTGACGGGCCGAAGCATCCCACGATGGATGACGTGAAGCGTGCAGCTGATGAATATAACAAAATAGCCGAACAGGCGGCAAATGCCGGTCTACAGCAGGGCCTGCACAATGAAGAGTTCGAACTCACTACGGTTGACGGCAAACGAACCTACGACGTACTGTTTGATCTTCTCGATCCGAAGCTGGTGAAGTTCCAGTTTCAGGTCTCCACCATCAGTCGAGGATATGATGCGGCGCAGTACTTCTTGAAGTATCCGGGCCGCTTCATTTCCATGCATTGCCAGGGATGGTCAGACAAAACCAAGAAAATCGTGGCCATCGGGCAGGATACCCTCGATTGGAAAAAAATCTTTACTGCCGCGAAAACGGGCGGCATCCAGAACTACTTCGTCGAAATGGACCGGGAGAAAATGAGAGCCAGCGTTCCCTACCTGCGCACTCTTGAGGTCTAATCAGACGCGGTACTTCGCACGGGCAGGAGGATCTACCAGCGCATTCGCCTTTTCCGAACTCGTGATGCGCATCTTCTCCTCGTCCCACACAAGAAAATCGCCCGGCAACCTCTGCGCAATGCAACCCAGCAGGAAAGCCTCCGTCACCGGACGCTCACTTTCGAAATTGGCAATCGCTGTCGGACCGCCCTTGCAGGCCGCGATCCACTGATCAATGGCGATGTCTGTGCGCGGTCGGCCAGTTCGAGCTGCTGGAGCCGGTGCCGCATATTTCGAGGACTCTGGATAGACGTGCGGATGATTGCCGTTAAACCCAGCCAGCAAGATCCCTTTGTCTCCGACATACATGATGCCTTCATTGTCCTCGCCGCCTTCGAATAACTGCTGATCTTCGCGGCGCAATCCTCCCGGTCGCGAAGGCCGAAGGCCCCCCTCATACCACGACATCCGAACCTCCGGACGGTTCTCGTTGGCGGGAAAGTTCAGATACACGAGCGAAGCTTTCGGAAACGTCTCCGCGTATGATTCGCTAGTGCTCGATTCGACCGATGTGGGTGGTGTCAGGTTCAGAATTTTGAAAACGCCCGCAAAGCTGTAGCAGCCCATGTCTCCGAACGAACCGTCGCCAAAATCGTACCATCCGCGCCACACAAACGGTAAGTAGGCTTTGTTGAAGGGCCGCTCCGCAGCCGGGCCGAGCCAGAGATCCCAATCAAACCCTGCGGGAACGGCGTCCATGTCTTTTGGCCGCTCGATGCCTTGCGGCCAGAATGGCCTGCTCGACCAATTGTGGACTTCACGAACGTGTCCGATTGCGCCATCGTCGATCCAGGAAGCGATCAGATGCGTACTGTCGGACGAAGGATTATTGACCGTAATCGCAGCCGCTACCTTCGTCTCGCGAGCGACGGCCGCCACCCGCCGCGCTTCGCCAATGCTGTGTGTCATGGGCTTCTGGCACAGCACGTGCTTGTGCTGGCGCATCGCCGCTATTGAGATCGTCGCGTGCCAATGATCAGGCGTCGCGATATAGACCGCATCCACATCTTTTTCTTCCGCAAGCAGTTCACGATAGTCGTTATATGCGTTGCATCCCTTGTATCCGCCGGAAGCCGAGCCTTTACGCGAGCCATAATACGCGTCCACCAGACGGCGAGCGGGCTCACGGCCTCCCATACCAAGACTCGTTCCGAATTCGTGTGTGAGTTTCACCCGGCCAGGCGAGCTCAGGTCCTCGCCCCAGTTTTCGTACCCAGGGCCGAGCAACTTGCGAGCGGACTTCAGCAGATCGTTATCACCGTATTCGACATAGTTCTTGCTTCCGGCGTTGCAATCGCAGACCGCCACAATCTGCACGTCGGGCCGAGCCAGCAATTCCATAGTGACGGCCTGTCCTTGTCGCCCCAGCCCGATCGAAGCGATCGTCACTTTATCGCTGGGCGGCACATAGCCGGCTCCTCCCAACACGTGACGTGGAACGATCAGGAACGAAACAGCGCCGGCCGCAGCGTCTCGAAAAAGCGAGCGCCGGGATATCTCTGTCGTTTTGTTCAAAGCAGAATCGCCAATCATGACTGCCTCCTAGAGCATCCTTCGAGTTGTTAGCTTATCAATTCTTCAACTTTGTCGCCCTCCCCAGGCGCCAGGAAAAGATTCGATTCCACCGCATGCTGCCTTGTGTACAAATCGTAGTAACGGCCCTTCGCCGCGTAAAGCTGCTGATGGTTCCCGCGTTCCAAAATTCGCCCCTCTTCCACTACCAGAATCTGATCGGCCCGCCGTATTGTCGAAAGTCTATGCGCGATCACAAAAGTCGTCCGCCCCTGCATCAAATGCGACAAACCTTCCTGAATCAGCGCTTCCGATTCCGAATCCAGACTCGACGTCGCTTCATCCAGAATCAAGATCCGCGGATCGGCAAGAATCGCGCGCGCAATCGAAACCCGCTGCCGCTGCCCGCCGCTCAGCTTCACGCCGCGCTCGCCCACGATCGTGTCGAGTTTTTCCGGAAAATGCAGCGCAAATTCGTCCACCCGCGCAATCCGGCACGCCTCCATGATTTGTTCCTCCGTTGCACCGGGACGCGAGAACGCCACATTCTCCCGAATCGAGCCGTCGAACAGAAACGATTCTTGCAACACCACCCCCAACTGTGTGCGATAGCTCGCAAGCTGAACCTTCGACAAATCAAACCCGTCCACCAGCACTTGCCCGCTACTCGGCGAGTGGAAAGCTGACACAAGTCCGATGATGGTGGATTTTCCCGATCCCGATGACCCAACCAGCGCCGTCACCGTACCCGGGTGCGAATCAAACGATATGCCATGCAGTACCGGTTTCTTTTCCTCGTAAGAAAAAAAGACATTGTCGAACTGCACATGGCCGTTGATTGGCGGCAGCAGCACCGTGCGGCTTGGGTCGTCATCCTCCGTTGGTTCCTTGAGAATCTGCCGCGTGCGTTCGAGCCCCGCCAACGCCTCCGAAACCTGCGTGCCGATGTTCACTATTTGCACGACCGGAGCCACCATAAACGCAAGCATCGCGGTGTACATCACAAAATCCCCAACCTGCATGCGATGGGCCGCAATCTGCCGCGCGCCCATGTACATAATGACCGCGCCCACCAGCCCCATCAACACTGTCGACGCCAGCGTCATGAGCGAAATGGTGGTGAGACTCTGAAACACATTGTCCAGCAGCCGTTGTGCCCCTTTGGCGAATATCCCTGCTTCGCGCTCTTCGGCGTGATAACCCTTAATCACTCGCACGCCGCCCAACGTCTCCGTCAGACGCCCGGTAACTTCCGCGTTGATTTTGCCGCGGTCCCGAAATATCGGCCGCACCGTGCGAAACGCCCTCTGCAGCACCACACCAAAAACGAGCAATACAACCAACACGACCGACGTCATCGCGGCGCTGGTTCGAAACAGCAGCACCGTCGCAATCACCGCAGTAAGCAGGCCGCCCACCAGTTCCACGAGGCCGGTTCCCACCAGATTGCGAACGCCTTCCACGTCGCTCATAATGCGCGAGACCAGCGTACCCGTCTTGTTGGCATCGTAAAACCGCACTGGCAAGCGGCCAATATGGTCTTGAATCCTGACACGCATTTCATAAATCAAGCGCTGCCCCGATTTCGAAAGGAGTTGAGTCAGTGAGAACGACGTCACACCCTGAATAATGGTCGCCGCCACCACTGTCAACACGATTGGCATCAGCAGCTTGAATTCGCCCTTAAGCATCACGTTGTTAACGAGATACTTTGTGCTGAACGGCAACGCCAACCCGCAAACGCGGTTAACCAGCATGAGCAACGCTCCAGCCAGCAATAGTCCCTGCCTTGGCTTCATCAGCGCCAACACTTCGGGCAGGAGTGCTTTGAGAGATTCAGATCGCTTTGGCTTTTCCATCTTTAACTTTCATCATCGCGCGGCACCCCTCTCTACTTCTTTAAAAACCACCCCGCCCTTCATCACAAACCTCACCCGCCGCAACGCTTCAACATCCTTCACCGGATCGCCCTCCACTGCTATCAAATCCGCCAACATCCCGGCTTTCACCTGCCCAATATCCATATGCAGCACCTGTCCCGCCACCGAAGTCGCCGAACGCAGCGCATCCAAGTTGGGCATCCCGTAGTCCACCATTCTTTCGATCTCCCGCACATTGTCGCCGTGCGGAAACGTCCCAACATCGCTCCCGCTCAAAATCGTGACACCCGCATCCAACGCCGCCTTAAAAACCGCGCGCCTGCGCGTCACGGCAGGCGATTCCGTTTCGCCCGGCTTCGGCATTCCTCCACCCGCCGTCAGCGTGGGGCATAGCGCCACGTGATGCTCCACCATCAACTTGAAGATCTCCGGCGTACCTTCGTTCCCATGCTCGATCGTTTCGGCGCCCGCCAGAATCGCGCGCCGCATCCCCTCCACTGTGACCGTGTGAACCGCCACCGGTACACCCGCGCTCTTGGCCGTCTCCACTGCCAGCTTCATTTCTTCAAGTGAAAACGTCGGATGTGAACCCGCATGCGGCCCCCAACGGTAATCGCCGTAAAGCTTGATCCAGTCTGCCCCTCGGCCAATCTGATCCCGCACCGTGCGAATCAAGCTGTCCACGCCGTCCGCTTCTTGCGCTCCTTGCGGCACAGTCCACTCTGGAACAAAACCTTTGGGCGCATAAGTACCAGTCGCCACAATCGCCCGCGTCGCTACCAGCATGCGTGGTCCCGGAATAATGCCTTGTTCCACCGCCTGCTTCAATTCCACATCGGCGTACCCGGCGCCCTCCGTTCCCAAATCGCGAATCGTAGTGAAACCGGCCATCAGCGTCAAGCGCAAATGGTTCGTCGCCCGCGCCACCCGCAATGCTAATCCCTCGTGCGCCACTTGGTCGTTCCAGGGCGTTTCGCTATACGCATGCAACAGAACGTGCGAATGCCCTTCCACAAGTCCAGGGAGCAGCGTCAACGCTCCTAAATCGACGACTTCGGCGTTAGAAGTCGCGATATCCGCCGCCGGTCCCGCTGCCTCGATGCGGTCACCCTTCACCCGCACCGCCCAACCTTCATGCGTCGCTTCTCCGTCAAAAACGCGCGCCGCCTTCAGAACAACAACAGGCGCAGTTTGCGCTCCGACGATACCTTGCAAGATGAGAAGGAGGATGAAAAGTGCTGGCCGGCCCCTTAGTCGCATGGCCAATTATAAGGTGTTCCACGGCACTGCCACCACCGCGTCAACCTCGACCTTCGCCCCGAGGTGCAACGGCGGACACGGAACAATCGCCTGCCTACGCTCAGACTCGGTAAAAGCCGATGGCGAAGACTGGCCAGTGAGCTCTGAGGAACTGGCGCCCTATTACGAGCCGCACGGGATTGAGTTTCTAGGGTTCCGCGTTAAAGCGTACCGCTTCAACGCCCAAAGTGAAGCCAGTGCTGAATATCGGGAGCGAACTCGTGAAAAAGATTGATCCCTCCATCGATTAAGACCGTATCCGACCCCGCTAAAAAGATGGAAGAACCATTATGGTACCTATCGGGCCACCACATACGTGAAACCGCCGCAGCTCCGTAATCGCCTAAAAACTCGCTGTAGGCCGGCATCATGCCGCCCTCGTCGTTGTGCCGCCAAACGGTGTGAAGAAAGGCGTCCGCTGCCCGCCCTCCATAACTGGTTCGTTTTGAGCGAATGAAGCGCGTGTCCTCATGATCGATGGCTTGCACCGGAAACATAATGCTGCGCTGCACCAGGTATTGCCCGACATGCGATGCATAACGTTCCGAAAACGCACCCCAGCCCTGTCCCCATTCGGGTGGCCTGTCGCGCTCCTGATCTACGGCAGCGCCAATACCCGCGAAGATAAAGTTGTCGATATCAAACAAATGCCGCGCATCGTAACGCAACTTCTCCTTCACGCTCATGCCACGCCAGAGGGCCGATTGCTCTGCCGACTGCAACTGTGCCGATTGCAACTGCCCAGGCTGCTGCGGTTGCTGAGCTAGTGCCAAGCCATACATCGACAGGATTAGCAGGAACGTGCGGTATACCATTCGCATGTTGGACGCCTCATACGTATGATTCGTTACTGGGGTTCGTGAGGTCGGTTGGTTGTGAATACAAGTTCCCAGGGAATCTTCGCGCGTGAAGTTGCTGGGTAAAGATCCGATCTCGCGGATGTAACCAAATCGGGTGATCGTCTACTCGTCGCGCGTTTGGTCCTTCAGCACGACCCACAAACACTTAAGTAGGCACTTGACAATTGACCGCTGTCGGATGAATACTCAAGTAATCCGGGGCGGTTTGCTCGTTGAAACGGGATGAAAAATTGAAATAGGATGAATCTATGGCCAAAGCGTTTTTTCGGAGTAGTACGACGAACTTTTTGAACGACCTAAAGTTTGCGGTCCGTTCCCTCGCCCACACCAAAGGGCTGACTATCACGGTAGTGCTCACGCTCGCCCTCGGCATCGGAGCGAACGCCGCCATTTTCACATTAGTGCGAGGCGTTCTCCTACGGCCGCTTGTCAATCGCGATGAGGATCGCCTCGTCTATATACGGCAGAGTGCTAATGGCATCGGAGTGGAGAATGCAAGGTTTTCAGTGCCGGAACTCCGCGACCTTCAGGAGCGCGTTAAGTCCATCACGAAGTTCGGCGACTTCTCCACTATCGGGTTCACTATGGTAGGTCTAGGCGAGCCGCGCGAGATTCGCGCCGGAGTTGTAGGCGGCACGTACTTCGAAGTCATGGGATTGCGCCCGGTTCTTGGCCGCCTGCTCGACATGCGGGATGACGGCCCAACTGCTGCGGGTGCTGCCGTATTGACCTATAGCTTTTGGAGTACTGTCCTGAAGAGCGATCCGTCGGTACTGAACAAAACCATCCGCCTCGGTACGCGCGAAGCGACGATTGTGGGAGTGCTTGAGCCATCGGTTCCGTACCCGGCGGAGACGGAACTTATTGCCAATATCGTCACCAGTCCGCATCATTTATCCGCCACGATGGTCACCGGAAGAGAGCACCGCATGACAGAACTCTTCGGCCGCCTCGCTCCGGGCGTTGACTTAGCGACGGCGCGCGCCGAACTTCAGACGGTTTACGCCTCGATCGTCAAGGATCATCCTGAAGCCTACTCGAAGAAGGGCGACCCCAGCATCGAGATTATACGTTTGCGCGATCAGATTACCTCACGCGCGAGGACCGTATTGCTGATTCTGATGGCCGCCTCCGTCCTGGTCTTCGTCATCGCCTGCTCGAACGTCGCCAACCTCATTCTGGCGCGCACCGTCCGCCGGGAAGGCGAACTCGCGATCCGCTCGGCACTGGGAGCAACTGCTTCCGCACTGCGCCGCACACTGCTGGCGGAAAGTCTGCTATTGTGCGTCTCCGGTGCGGCGCTCGGCGTCCTGAGTGCTCGCCCTTTGGTCGCGATTCTGGCCCGTTACGCGGCGCGGTTCTCCGTGCGCGCTCTCGATCTCACGATCGATTCGAGCATGCTCTGGATCGGCGCAGCTCTAGCCCTAATCGCCGCCGTCCTGCTCGCGTATGTGCCACGCCTCCCATCGTCTGATGGATCGCAGGGGTTGAACCTGGCAGCCAGCAGCCTCCGGATCACCGGCAGTACCAGCCGCCGCCTCCGCATTTTCGCGGTCACACAAATCGCCGCGTCTTTTGTGTTACTCGCCGGAGCCAGCATGCTGCTCAAAACTTTGCTGGCGTTGCAGGCTACGCAAACAGGCATGGATGTCCGCCGCGTGCTCGCCATGAATGTGCCCGTCATGGATTACGGCAAAACGCCCGAGCAGGTCGTTAATTTCTACAAGGAGTCGATCCGGCAGATCAAAGCGCTGCCCGGTGTCGATGCCGTCGCGCTCGGTACAATCGTCCCGTGGCGCGATGCAGGCAACTTTGGGCCAGGATTTTCATTCTCCGCGGATGGCCATGTTCGCGCACCTGGCGAAGAGGACCCTCGCGCGCAATTCCGTTCGATCTCGCCCGGCTTTTTCGCCGCGCTCGGCGTTCCGCTTATCGCCGGACGCGACTTCAACGACAACGACAAGAAGGACAGCGAGATGGTGGTCATTGTCAGCCAGAGCCTCGCGCAGCGTATGTTCCCCAACCAGGACGCGGTTAACCGGCATATCTTCTGGACCGATCCGGTAATGAAGTTCGTCGACATCAGCACCACGCCACGTCGCATCGTGGGCGTGGCCGCCGATCTTGATGACGAACACGTTGTGCCCGGCCCGGCCCTGAACATCTATGATCCCTTCGGGCAAGAAGGCACCTGGGGAGGCCGGCTGTTTGTACACACCCACGCTAATCCCTACTCGCTGCTAACTCCCGTCACCCGCATCATCCGCGATAGGTCTGTTGAACAACCCGTCGAGCACGCAGCGACTCTGGAAGACATTCGCGCCGAAGTGCTTTCGCCCGATCGTCTCAATACGCTAGTGTTCGGCGTCTTCGCCGCAGTGGCTTTGGCGATCGCCGTAGTGGGAGTGGCCGGAGTGCTCGCCTTCTCGGTATCTGGCCGAATTCGCGAATTCGGAGTGCGGCTTGCCATGGGATCGGAGCCACGGCACCTGCTGACTAGTGTCGTGAAGGAAGGTCTCATCATGGCTGGAACCGGAGTCGTTGTCGGAGCCCTTGGTGGTCTCGGTCTGGCGCGTTTGGCGGGTAGCTATTTCTCGGAAATGCGTATGCCCGATGCCGCAGCCGTCATAGGTTCAGTGCTAGTGCTGTTGGCCTCGGCTGTCATCGCTTCAGCGTTGCCCGCTGCCCGCGCTGCCCGCGTCGACGTCATGCAAGCCTTAAGATCTGAGTGATCGTACGGCCCATTCAATCGCAAGATTCGGATAATTTCGGGCCGTCGATTCCGTTATCGTCAAGGCATGCACAAAACCATCGAGCCGACAATTCTGTATTTCGGAACGCCAGTAGCTTTGATCAGCACTTTGAACCCGGACGGATCGCCAAATCTGGCGCCGATGTCCTCCGCATGGTGGCTTGGCTGGACGTGCATGCTTGGGCTGGGCCAAATGGGGCAGACATCACAGAATCTGATTCGGACCAGCGAGTGCGTGATCAACTTGCCTTCCGAAGACCTCGTTACACACGTGGATCGCCTCGCGTTGACCACCGGTAAAGATCCCGTCCCGGAAAGGAAAAGCGAGTGGGGATACCGGTTCGAACCTAAGAAGTTTGGAGTTTCCGGACTGACGCCAATAGAATCGCAAGCGGTCAGACCGCCGCGTGTGCTCGAGTGTCCCGTACAGATGGAAGGCATAGTGCACCACTATCGTCCGTTCGGTAAAAATGTGACCGCGAACGTTTTCGAGGTGCATATCGTCAAGCTGCATGTGGACGACAACCTCATCGTCAGCAACGGCGCGCGTCCCCACATCGACCCGCTGCGCTGGCGGCCATTAATCATGAGTTTCTGCCGGTTTTTCGGACTGGGCGGTGAAGTGCACCCGTCGCGTTTGGCCGAGTCCGATTTCATGAAATTCGTATATGCTCAACCCCAGGCTGGCGGTGCAAGTGCTCCACCTAACCGCGCATCGTGAATGTGTCGAACGACGAATTGTTCCGGTCAGGGCTTGACCCCGCCAAAGACCGCCAGTTCGAACCACTTGAAGTAGCAGTCCGCATGCACGAAGCCGATCTTGCGAAGCCAATCTACCTGAACGTTTACTGGTTCCAAAATGTTGTCGGCCTTATCGGCGCGGCCGTGATATTCCGCGTCAACGAGCGCCCGATCCTTGCCGGTCCAGGAGCTGATGTGGTCGATGTAAACGGCATCGTAGAGAGCCTCCACCTCGCTGGACACACTGGCGACATGCTCGATATTGATGAAAAGGCCACCCGCTGCAAGCAAGTCGAAAATTTCCGCATAGAGCGAATACTTTCGGGCATGGGGCAGGTGATGGATTGCAAATCCGGAAACCACCAGGTCGGCGTGAGCGCGGCCGGCGAACTCGGCCAACGGGACGCGCAGGTCGCCGTGAACAATCTCGCAGCGGTCTGCGTCCGTCGCCATCGCCAGCCTCGCTCGTTCGAGCATCGGTTCGGAATGATCGACGAGCACGGCCGACGCCTGCGGATATTCGGCCAATAAGGCTCGTGCTAGAAAGCCATCGCCGCAACCAAGATCCAGAATATGGCGGGGTTCCGGCCGAAAATGCCGCACGAGCCTGAGCATGACCCCAACCTGCTCGGGGCCAAAAGGAATTGCCCCCCGCCGTTCGTCAAGGAATTTCAGAGCGACTACCGGATCCTGCCAACTTGAACTCTTCTTTTCAGTCATGTCTTTGCTCATAAGCTCGAAAGTAACTAACTATTAACAACTCGCGTTTATAGTATTACCAGACGCCCATGCCTGACAATCAACTCTCTTCAATCAATAATATTGTTGTTCTGATGCTGGAGAACCGCTCCTTTGACCACATGCTGGGACTTCTATGTTCGGCGAGCGGCAATGTCTCGCCCACCGGTCAGCCGTTCGAAGGCTTGACCGGACAAGAATCGAACCCGGGCACCGACGGCACGGCGGTTCCGGTTTTCACAATCGCGTCCAGCGATCCCAACGCGTACTTCATGCCTGGCGCTGATCCAGGCGAAGGCTATTCAGCTACAAATTCGCAGCTCTTCGGAAGCACGACCGCTCCTACACCGCCGGTGGCAACAAACAACGGCTTCGTTAGCGATTTCAGCTACACGCTCGGCTGGGAATCGACGGAGGGCTGGTCGATTATTGCGGGCACCACCGCTAACGACATTTTGGGCGTGTTCCCGCCATCAATGCTGCCAGTGCTTTCCGGCCTTGCCAGCGGTTTCGCCGTTTGTGATTACTGGTTTGGATCTGCGCCGACGGAGACGCTACCGAATCGTGCCTTCGTGAATGCCGGAACCTCCCAAGGCCACATGGATGACAAGACCACTAAATACACGTGCCCGACCATTTTCGGTCTGCTCTCCCAAAACAACGTGTCATGGAGCATTTACGGCTACGATGAACCGCCACTGACGCGTTTAGATTTTCCGGATACAACGGCTGCTGATGACAGCCACTTCGGCGAGTTCACCGATTTCCAGACAGCCGCCGCCAACGGAACGCTGCCATCTTATACGTTTCTGGAGCCAAGCTGGGAGGCCAGTGGGAACAGTCAACACCCGAACTATAACGTTGCCCTGGGCGAGCAACTGATTCACGACGTTTACTACGCGTTGCGGAACGGTCCTGCCTGGAATCAGACGCTACTGATTATCACGTATGACGAGCACGGAGGCTGCTATGATCACGTGCCGCCGCCTTCGGGTGCGGTGCCGCCCGACGATTCGGTAGGCGAGTATGGGTTCGATTTTACCCGCTTTGGCCCGCGCGTCCCGACGGTGCTGGTGTCGCCGCTGATCGCGGCGGGTACTGTGTTTCGAGTGGCTGCGGGAGGCATGCCGCTGGATCACACATCTATTTTGAAGACCATCGAAACACGGTGGAATCTACCGGCACTCACGGCGCGGGACGCTGCGGCAAGCGATGTGGGAGACGTGTTGACTCTGACGCAACCACGCACGGATGATCCGCTACAGGGCGTGACGGTGCCCGTTGCCAGTGGGCAAAATCCCAACGAAGACCAACCTTCTCACTTGCAGGAAGTGCACGCCGATCTAGTATCGCAGCTCCCAGTCCCCGATCAGCAAGGTGGAACCCACCACACAATGCCCCAGCTGAAAACGAACAGCGACTACAAAGCCTACATCCGCGCACGCACCGAAGCGTGGCGCAACTCACGGAAACCAAGCCCGTCGGCAGCACACGCGTAATATCCGCGGACCTCTCGACATTCAAGCGATTGCTGCCTTGGACTTTTCGGGCTCGCTTGTTGCCTCGCCGATATGGTCGAGATTGACACCGGCAGTCTCGATTCGGAATTGCCACGTCACCACCGCCCCAAGCAGCGACGCGACGATCAAGCCGTAGAGCAGCAATCGCGTGCCGATCGCGACTAACAAAATCGGAAAGAGGAACGCGGTTGCAACCGCACCGATCTTGGCGAATGCGGCTGCGAAGCCGGCGCCCTTACCGCGGATTGCGGTCGGGAAGACTTCGCCGGCCAGCAAGTAGGTTTGCGCATTCGGCCCAAGATTGGTCATGAAGTCGAACAGCATGAAGCCGGCGAAAATCAGAGCGATTTTGGCACCGCCGGTAAAATCGACCGAGAGTGAAGCGAGCAATAGACCAATTGCGCAGCCGACGAAGCCAATGATCTGCAGCCGAATCCGGCCTAACTTGTCCGCCAGCAAAACGGCACAGCCAATGCCGACAATCAGCAGCGGCGTGATCAGGGCCGCACCTTTGGCGGCTAGGATATCGTTGGCGATAACGTCGCTCATGCTACGCACGTGCTCCCCCTGGTCCGCCTGTTGCCCGAGGGCCGCGGCTAGAATGGTTGGCGTGAAGATGCCGATGCCATAGGTGCCGAGATCCTGCAGGAACCACGGTACGGAAGCGAGAATCGTTGCGCGGCGATTGCGCTTGTTAAATAACGAAAAGAAGGAACCACCGGCATGTGTATGACTGCCTTCGGCGGCGTCCGGCGGCGATAGCACGATGTTCGTTGGATATTGGGGTGTACGCACAAGCAGCCTGCTAGCGGCAATCGCCGCTTTTTCGTGGGATCCACGAGTGAATAGCCAATTTGCGCTTTCGATGATATAGAAACGGCCTATGGTGACAACCAGAGCTGGGATTACGGCGGTCGCATACATCCAGCGCCACGCGCTCAGATCAGGCACGATGACCAGCACGGTGTAGCCGGCTGCGGTGCCGGCCAAAGCACCCACGGCTTGGAATGCGAACGCACCCAGCACGAGGCGGCCACGGCTGGTGCTCGGGATGTTCTCGGAAATGATCATGTGCGCAGTGGGATAGTCGCAACCAAGTGCGAGCCCAAGTCCGAACAGACAAATCAGCAGGGAGAGAAAGTTCGTGCACATCACGGCCAAGGCAAGGAACGCGGTGAAGATAATCATCTCCACGACGAACATCGACTTACGCCCAAACTGATCCGATAAACTGCCAAGGCCGACGGCACCGATCAGAATGCCGAAAAGGCTCGCGGCGCTTAGCAAGCCATCTTGAGCGGCGTTGATATTGAATTGACGCTCGATGAGTGGCAACGCGACGCCGGTCAAGAAAACGACGAATCCCTCAAAGAACTTGCCGGCGGCGGCCAGCATCCAGATGCGCCGTTGCATCGTTGTCATTGGGGAAGAGGGAAGCGGCGTGCCGTCGGGCCAAATCGGCCGCTCGTCTATGTAGTGCTGCACCGTGCGCGGTTGGTGCGGGGCTGGGTTGGCAAAATTTGACACGGCAATATCCTTTTATTTACGCGCCTGGCTGGCGGATTTTGGCGATTTGTATTTCACTCAGCGCACGTATGGTTGTCGGTAACACGATGAAATGCACGGGGTCAAGAAAGCGTACCGCACTGCCGCCTTGTGGTGCGATGCACCAGAGCAGGAAATTGGTGATCGCCTCTGCAACCTGCGGGTTGGGCTGTTTAACCGAGACGATCGCGTATTCGTAGTTGATCAGCGGATACGAATCAGCGCCAGGCGCAAATACGAGCGTGAGGCGTTCGTCGGGTGGTGTACGCGGAGTGAGCCTCGCGGCGGCCGCAGTAATCGTTACGGCGGTGGGAAGGACGAATTTCCCATCCTGGTTTTGGAGCATCGCGGTTTCGAGACCAGCTTTATCGGCGTCGGATTCAAAGCTCGCGCCAAGATAGCCAACCGCGTAGGGTGTGCGGCCGAGGGCCTGCACCATTTCCGGATTTCCAGATACGGTCTGACTGTCGGCAACCGACGGCCAATTTACGCTTGTTCCGTAGCCAACCCGTTTCTCCCAATCGGAAGGAACCGTTAGGCCCGATTCGCTCAAGCGGGTCGAGAAAGTTAGGAATTGGGTGAAGATGAAGGTGTCGCCAGAACCATCGGCGCGATGGATCGGAATGATGGCATGGTGCGGCAGGTGGACACCGCGATTGAGGGCAGCAATCGCCGCCTCATCCCATTCGCGTATCTTACCGGAATAAATCCCAGCTAACACCGACCCGCTCAGTTTCAGTGAGGCGCCTCTCAACTCCGGTATGTTTGCTTCTATTGTCTGCGCCGAGATGGCGAGCGGGATGTTCAGGATGTGCGGGTTAGCCATCGCCGTATTGTCGGACATGTAGGCGTCCGATGTGCCGATCTGCACATGTTTCGCGATTACTTGAGCGATACCGTCACTCGAGTTAGTAGCGCCGACCGTTACGTGCAAGTCAGGATCAACTTTCGCGTATGCATCAACCCAAGCCTTGAACAGGGGCAAAATCAATGTGGACCCCGTTTCGGAGACAGTCACCGCTGGTGAATGCCCAGCTGCGAAAGACAAGAACACTAACCCAGCGGTGAACGCGGTAGCGCGTCGTACCCTGCGAAGCATGTTTGTGTGGCGGCCACTCATGCAGCACTCCTCTCCTGTTTCTCGAGGCTGCGGACTCGGATTGCCGCCAGCCGATGGCTTATGGTTATTCCTGTCTACCGTAACAGGCTTGGGTTGCAGAATGATGACAATATTGCGGCGAGACGGGAACGGTACACGGACAGCCGTTAAGACCGAAGAATTACGGATGACTGAGGCCAGCAGGCCTCTTGCTAAACTTCACTTTACAGACATTAACGCAGGAGTCCGCCGTGCCCGAGACAGCCAGTGGAACTTAGACGTGGAATCGCGCTTTCGAGCGTCGATGATCGAGCTGAGCTTACTCGCATTGCTCATCGTAGTGCTCGTTGCTTCCATTTACGCCGTCCACGCTCGACCGGCGAACGACGCCGAGGCAGTCGAACACTAATCCATCTACGTTCCGGCACGAACACAGGGCCAACCGGATGTCAGGCCCAGATCTTCGGAGGCTCTCCCGGTACGGGCTTGGTCGGCGGTTGCTCTGGCTGCGCAGGGAGAGCCGGCAAGAGCACCATCGGCCGTTCTGTTCTGGTTGGTGGTGTTTGCGGCGGAATCGGCACTCTTCCTTTGCCCTTCAGCTTTTTCGCCAGCGGCGTCCAGCAGGCGGAGCAAATCTCGTACTCTCTGCTATCGATAACTTTCCGCAGGCATCTTACTGTTTGCCCGCACAGAGCGCAAATAGCCATAGTAACTACTCTTACTTTAGCATCGGCAAAGCAGAGGCGGAAGATACAGATCGATACGGGGAGTGAGGTGGGAAGAGGGGTGCGACGCCTTGGTCTTAGGCGCCGCGCCATGTCGTTGCTTTCAAGGTTATTTGTAGCTTACGGCAATTCGGCGTTCTCGTCTTGAGCTATTGGATCGAATTATTTCTACAACCTTTGGTTGACTGCTGGCCTGTCGATCATGCCCCCTGGCTTTTCCGTGCGCTGTCGGAACTATTCTTTCCAAAACGGCCAAGCCGCTCCGATGAGTGTGGCGTTCGGGCCCAAAAACGCACGCGAGATCTTGGTCTCGGAGCGCGCTCGTTCGCTCGCTACTGCGCGAAAACTTTCCCTTAAAGGATTCATGACGAAATCGCCTGCCGAGGATAATCCACCGGCTATAGCAACTTCATCTGGAAAGAAGATGTGAGCTAACGACGCGACGGCAACTCCGAGCGCGCTGCCCGCATCGCGCAAGATTGCGATTGCGTTGTAATCGCCGCTTTCGGCGGCGCTAATCACTTCCCGCAAAGAGAGGCTCCCACCGGCTCCCGTCGCTGTCTGGTAGCGCTTTGCGAGCATGGGCGCGGAAATGATGGCCTCCACGCAGCCCCGTCCACCGCAGCTGCAGACGGGTCCGTTGCGATCGACAATCAGATGCCCAGGATCTCCCATGCAGCCGTGTGAGAAGCGCAGAAGCTCGCCCTTCACGGTCATTCCAACGCCGAGCCCAGTGCCCGCGGTCAGGCATAGGAAGCGCTCTGGAGTCTCGTTGAATCCAAAGCGGTACTCGGCCATGCAGGCGGCGTTTGAGTCGATTTCAAGCTCGATTGGCAAGGCAAACTGCTGGGCGATTCGATCCTTTAACGGAAATCGTTCAAGCCAGGGCAGATTGGGGTTGTAGTCGAGATACGTGCGCTGCGCGTTAACGAAGCCGGCTACCGCGATACCAATTCCGCGAGGTGGAGCCTCTGCTGCCGCCGCTCCGAGTGTTCGTTTTATTAGCCCGCACAGGGAGGATACAAATTGGTCGCCATCGGGCGCGGTAGGAATGGAGTCCAGGCAAGACAGCCGCCCCTCCCCGTCGAGCAAGGCTGCTTTCGTGGACGTTCCACCGATATCAATGCAAAGAACGCTGCAGAGAACACTCGTTGGATAGGATGGATGTTCACGCATGAGACTTCCGCGCTGGCTCACCTACGCACTGCTTTGCATCATCGCATGGGGGACCTGGGGATTCGTGGCAAAGTTGGGAGCCGACAAGATCGCGCCCGGACCGCTGCAGATTCTGGCTACCGCCGGGACATTTCCTTTGGCTTTGCTGGCGTTTCTTCAGCTTCGGATGCGGCTTGAGAAAGATGTTCGCGGTATCAGTTACGGAGTTCTGAATGGTTTGCTCAGCGGGATCGGGCTGCTCGCCTATTACGCCGCGGTGAGCCGCGGGAAGGTTTCGGTTGTGGGTCCGGTCACTTCCTTGTTTCCGCTGCTTACTGTTGTTTTGGCCTTCATTTTTCTGCGTGAACGGCTCAACCGAATGCAAATGGCCGGGGTTGCTCTATCGTTGGTGGCGATCGTGATTTTCTCACAATGAAGACACTGGGAACAAACACTTGGTTCTGGTATGCGCTGATCACGGTTGCGTCGTGGGGAGCAGTGGGCCTGTTGCAGAAACTCGGCACGAACCGGATTTCGTCCCGTTCCGTACTCGTGTGGCTCTTTGTAGGATTTCTGGTTCTGGTACCATTTCTGCCATTTTCCCAGTTGTCCGAACTCAGTCATGGTTTGCTATTTATTGGCATTTTGAGCGGTTTTCTCAACGGGCTTGGATCGTGGTTCCTTTTTCTATCGCTTGAGAGCGGGGCAAAGGCTTCGGTGGCGATTCCGCTCACGGGCCTGTTTCCTCTTATAACCGTCGTGCTGGGCGTTTCGATTCTTCGCGAACGTCCCTCTTTTCTGGAATGGGTCGGCGTAGCCTGCGCTCTCTTGGGAGGCATTCTGCTGTCGAGAGAAACTGAGCCTGTTGCAGCGAGTTGACCTCAGGCCATGCGTTTGGAGACTACCGCCCTGCCCTCGCCTTCTTCTTCCGTCCCGAAGCTTTTACCGCCTTGGCTTCCGTCGAAGACCACCGGCCAAGCTTAAACGTCCGGCGGAATCCGCTAGTCAAATTCGAAATCGTCACTGATATGGCACCACCGGAGTCACACTCATATAGTTCTTCAATCTGCTGTTTGGCCGCCGCCTGCGAATACTCCACCGCCAACAATTTCAGCTCCGGCGTAGCCTGCAGCGCGGGGTCAAGCGGGAAATAAATTTCGTCCCACATCGTCACTTCGCCACTTGGTCCGCCATCTTCAGTCCGGTGACTGCACTCCATAAAGCGGAAATGCGCCACATTGTGAACCGGCTTGTAAGACCGCCGAATCGCTAGCTGCGGAGCACCAACCTTAGGCAAATCGAGCCCTTTCTCAAACAGGGGATCAAACACAATGCGCGAACCGCTCTCCGCCTCGCGCCAGACGCCAAAAGACCGCGCCAGCCGTTCACTGAGCTGATAGGTTCCGGGCTGATCGGCTTGAATGGCCAACCCAATCGCCGTCGCCGACCGCGTGTAGGCTGAGCGCTGCACGCGCCGTCCGAACCTTTCGCGCAGCACGCGCGACACCAGCGGCAGTTCGCTGCCACCGCCGGTGACATACAACGCGCCAAACTCACCTTCGTGCTTCGCCAGCAGATCTTCGGCCGCGGCAATCGTCTCTTCCACAAGCGGCTTGGCCATCTCGTAAAAGTCGGCCACCTGTACAACAACGCTGCCCCAGGCCGGGTGAATCGGTTCCAAATCAATCGAGACGCGCCGCGAATTCGGATTCAACGATTCCTTCTTCAAACGGCATTCCTCCAACAACCCGAACCAGCCCGCCGCCGAGATTTGATCGCGCGCATCCAGGCTCACGCCCGCTTTGTCCAGCGCCAGGTCGGCCAAGATGTGATCGAAATCGTCGCCGCCAATGGATGGAATGCCTTCCGATGCGATCACGTGGTGGACGTTTTCATCCAACTTCACCAGCGATGCGTCAAACGTGCCGCCGCCCAAGTCGTAGACCAAAATCGTTTCACTATTCGCTTTGCCCTGCCGCTGCCGGTGGCCAAATTCAATACTGGCGGCGCTGGGCTCGTTCAATATGCCAAGCACGTCGAAACCGGCCGCGCGAAACGCCTCCACCGTGAGAAAACGTTGATTGCTGTTGGAATGCGCGGGTACGCCCAACATGATTTGCAACGGTTCATCGGGAGCGAGCGATAGATTCGACCCCTGACGCAGTTCAGCGATCAGCGCCAGGGTCAAACCTTGCAGCAGGCTGTTCAGCGGGACACGCCGGATCCCTAGATCGAGCAAGGTCAGCGGCCCCGCGTCTTCTAACAGGCGCTTGATTGATCGGACGACAGTCCACGATTCATCGCCTTGCATTTCCCAAGCCTTCCAGCCATAGCGCCGCTCGTCGCCACGAATGGCGACTAAGGACGGATACCAATCCGGAGTGGTCCCATCAGGAGACTCGAATGAAACGAGCGGATAGTTGCCGCGATCGGCGGCGGCAACGACGATCCGATTAGTCCCGAAGTCGATGCCAAACATCATTCTTTACAGTGTAGCGGTCACGTCTTTTAGTTCCAAAATCCCTGGTGATATTACCAGCAGCGCTTGACAGCGCCCAAACATTTTGAAAGGCTCAGGTTAACCTAGGATCTAGGCAAAGGAGTTCGGGTATGGCACTGAGTGCAAAAACACGGCAAGTCGGCAATGTCTCAATTGTGGATTTGAATGGCAAGATCACGCTTGGAGATAGTTCAGGCGTCTTGCGCGACGAACTAAATGCGCTGCTCGCTATGGGCCGCAAGAGCATCATCGTGAACATGGCGAACGTTTCGTACGTGGACAGCGCGGGCTTGGGTGAACTGGTTGGCAAATACACCACAGCCACAAACCAAGGCGGTTCGATTAAACTGCTTCATCTTCAAGGAAAGATGAAAGACCTGCTGCAGATCACCAAGCTGCATACGATCTTTCCAATTTTCGAAGATGAAAACGAAGCAGTCGCCAGTTTTAGCGCGGGCGCGACGGCGTAAACGTCAGAGCGCGCTGCGATGCGGCCGGATGCGGTAATCGTTGGCATTCGGCATTCGAATCACTTTAGACATCTCGAATAAGCGGGAGCGGGCGCGTTCGCCCACCCGCTTTTCGAGCATGGTTGCAATCCCCGCGCGCCATGCTTCGCTTCTTACTCCACCACAATCAGCGTCTCACCGGCGGCCACCCTTGCGCCTTCCGCCACGTGAACCTTCGCAATCACACCAGACTTTGGCGCCTTTACCTCATTCTGCATTTTCATGGCTTCCACCACAATCAAGCCCTGGCCGGCCTCTACTCGCGCGCCGGCTTCAACCAGCAGTGTGACGATTTTCCCTGGCATCTGGGCGCGGATAACCGCCGGACCTTTGGAAGCGCAAGTGTCGGGCGGCCCTGGTCGGTCACGTGTGTCCGATACGGAAATAGAATGGCATAGTCCATCGCTGCTCACAACCTCATACGTGTCGCCGTTCGCCACTACATTGACCGTGAAGCTGCACGCCCCGAGCAAAATGGAGAGGACGCCTGGCCTGATTTCCTCAATCGAGGCCGAACTGGGAGCTTCACCGTCCAGCACGTACTCCGTCAAGGGCCCGTTGGCACGCATTTCCAGCATGTGACTCTCGTTATCAACGTTAATCCGGAGTTTCAACGCAGCAGCCCTCGCCTTCCGCTCGTACGCCATTCAGAAGCCGGCTCATGGGTTCGGAGTTCCGCGGCTGCGGATTTTTGCAGTGCCATGTGCGAAGCCGCCAGCATGCCGGCACGGGAAGCACCAGCCATCGGCTTTTCGGCTTTGAGCTGCCGCACAAACCGATCCAGAAAGCCCGTATCTAAATCGCCGGCCACCCACGCAGCGTCGCTCATCAATCGCGCAAACAAACCCAGGTTGGTTTTGACGCCCAGCACACGATATTCCGCCACGGCACGACGCATCCGCTCAATCGCAGAAGTGCGCGTATCGCTCCAAACGGTCAACTTGGCCAGCAGCGGGTCGTATTCCAGGGGCACAGTCCAACCTGCATAAACGCCGCCGTCCACCCTCACGCCCGGCCCGCTGGGCTCTTCGTAGTGTGTCAGCAGACCGGCGCTCGGGAAGAAGTTATTCGCGGGATCTTCGGCATAAAGACGGCACTCGATGGCCGATCCGTTCCAGTGAACATCTTCCTGCGCTAGCGTTAGCCGCTCCCCTGCCGCAATGCGGATTTGCCAGCGCACTATATCGATACTCGTCACCCACTCGGTGACAGGATGCTCAACTTGCAGGCGAGTGTTCATTTCCAAAAAGTAGAAATTTCCGCTTTGATCGGCCAGGAACTCCATCGTGCCGGCATTCGAATAATTCACCGCGCGTGCAATGCGTAAAGCCGCTTCGCCAATCTGCTGCCGCAGTTCAGGCTTTGCCAGCACCAGCGGCGACGGAGACTCTTCCACTACTTTTTGATGCCGCCGCTGGAGGGAACATTCGCGCTCACCCAAGTGAATCAAGTGGCCATGCTCATCGCCCAGCACTTGCACTTCAATGTGCCGCGGCCGCAGAATCAGCTTTTCCAAATAGACTTCACCCGAACCGAATGAGCGCTCTGCTTCGCCTGCCGCAGTGCGCATGGCAGCGGCCAAATCCGCTTCATGGTCCACCTGCCGCATACCCTTGCCGCCACCGCCCTCCACCGCTTTCAAAAGCACCGGATAACCCAATTCCGCCGCAATCTTGCGCGCGGCCTTTGGATCATCGACGCCCTTGTCTGTGCCGGGAACCACCGGCGCTCCAGCGGCAATGGCAACTCGCCGAGCGGACGTCTTTGAACCCATCTGCTCAATGGCGCGCCAATCGGGGCCGATGAATTTGATCTTTGCTGCGCCGCACGCTTTCGCGAACGCGGCATTTTCGCTCAGAAACCCATAACCGGGATGAATGGCCTCCGCACCCACTTGCTTAGCTGCTGCCAGGATCTTCTCTTTGACCAGATAGCTTTCGGCCGATGGCGCCGGCCCGACGCAAATGGCCTCATCCGCCATTTGCACGTGTAGCGAACGGCGGTCGGCCTCAGAGAAAATCGCGACGCTGGCAATTCGCATTTCACGCAAAGCGCGAATGATGCGAACGGCGATTTCACCACGGTTAGCGATCAAGACTTTACGGAACAAGGGGTAATAGACTCCGACTTTGTTGTAGCAGATGAGGCGATTACAATGCTTGTATGGGCGTTGCCTCACAGTTCGTTACGCTGGCCGATTATCAACTCGTCACAATGCAGTTGCTGCTTCTCTTAAACGAAGCGATTGACAACTAAATTCTTAGTCAACTACGATACGAGCATTATCGTCGAACCAACTGATCCTGCATCCATGCCGCGTCCAGATATTTTCGTAATGGATTGCGCTCGCTTCCGCACTGCGGCGGCTGAAGATCGTTATCCGGAAGGATCTCCCGAATTAGCAATTGAAGTTGTTTCGCCCAGCAATACAAAGAAGGAACTCTTAGAAAAGACCGAGCTTTATCTGGCTGGTGGCTCAATGGCCGTTTGGGTGGTGTATTCCAAGAAGCGCACGGTCGTTCTCTGGGAGGCCGGCGGTAAGAATAGCGAATTCCGAGAAGGCGATTCGCTGCCGCTCCCATCCGCTCTGAGCAACGCGCGATTCAAGTCTCCGAAATATTCTCGGTTCTCGCCTGATCGTCAGCGTATTCCACCGAAACCAAAATTAACCCGCTCGCCGGAACTCTCGGCCCCGGCCCGATTCCGCAATTTGGCTTCAAACGTGCCCGCACATCCTCGTCGTTCAAATTACCTTTGCCCACTTCCAACAACACGCCCACAATATTCCGCACCATATGCTTCAAAAAACCCGAGCCAGTCACCCTGTAAATCAGCATCGCGTCCCGCCGCTCCATTTCCGAGCGAAAGATCGTTCGCACCTTGCTGTGACCCTCGGCATCGCGATCGTCCGCCGCCGCGAACGCCGTGAAGTCGTGCTCACCTACTAATAACGGCGCTGCCTGCATCGTGGCGCTTTCGTTCAACGGATAAGGATGGTGATACACAAAGCGCCGCACAAAGGGGGAACAAACCTCTTCGCGGTAAATCCTGAATTCATATGTCTTGCGCGCCGCATCGAATCGTGGATGGAAATCCGCGCGCACCTCACACACGTGGTTAATGCGGATCGTTTTGGGCAGCAGCCGGTTCACCGCGCGCCGGAAGTTATCCGTGGGAATGCGATTCTCAATTGACACGGCGGCCACCTGGGCAAACGCATGTACACCAGCGTCAGTACGCCCCGAGCCGGCCACATGCACCGGCCGGCCGTCCATATTGCTGATGATCTCTTCGAGGATGCCTTGAATGGTGAGTAATCCAGGCTGCACTTGCCAGCCGTGAAAATCGGTTCCGTCGTAGGCGATCTCGAAACGCAGTCTGCGCATGGCAGAAGTCTTAAGAAAGAGGTTCAGTGCGGCGTGAACCAGGCTTCACCAGCGGCAAGCCTTGCTTGCACAGCGGGCAATCTTCCGGTTGATACGCAATCACTTTAAGCGATAGCAGCGCCACCCGTGGAACGCCCACATCCGCCCGTCCGCCGCTGCGATCGATAATCGACCCGGCAGCCTTCACTTTGACACCGTAAGAATCCACAACGCGAATCACTTCCTTTGTGCTGCCGCCTGTAGTGATAACGTCTTCGATCACCGCCACACTTTCGCCTGGCTTAATCTCAAAACCGCGCCGCAGGGCCATATCGTTCGTGGCAAGATCACGTTCCGTGAAAAGTGATCGCGCCCCTAGCGCTCTGGCAACCTCGTGGCCGATCACGATTCCACCGATAGCCGGCGCAACGACTACTTGCGGCATCTCACCCGCCATCAGCGTTTTGATTTGTTCGGCCAACTCTTGCCCGAGCCGCTCCGCGTAGGCGGGGATTGCCAACACTTTGGCACATTGCAGATACTCGCTGCTATGAAGGCCGCTGGTCAAACGGAAGTGGCCATGCAAGTAAGCTCCGGTCTCTTCGAACAGCGCCATCACGGAAGTTTCCATCGCCGTCAGGATACCAGTCGAAGCCCTCAGGATTTTGGAAAAACGGCAGCGTTAATCCCAGTATCGAACACCGGTTACGGCGATTCAGTACGTTACCATAGGGTTCGCGGACTAAACACGGAACTTCGGCTCCGCGTTCAGCGTCTTCGCCTAAAGTGGGTCAGTGGTCCTGGGGGTCTTAAGTAAATTCGAATGAGACGATACAAAGCACTCTGGTCAATGCTTTGCAGTTTTACGATGGTTATGGGCACGGTGAGTGCGCAAAATGCCGTCCGCGTCGAGCCCGCGAAACACATCTTCGGTTGGTACCGGCAACGAAGTGTTGCACCTATCAACCTCACCAACTCAACGCGGTTGCAATCGTTGATTCGCGGCGGCAACTTATATCTCTCCGCACAAGATGTTATCGCCCTTACGCTCGAAAACAATCTTGATATCGAAATTCAGCGCTACACTCCGATTCTCACCAAAGAAGTGACGCGCCGAACCCAGGGCGGCGGCGGCATTCGTAGCGTGGGCGTCGGGGTTGCTGCCGGACCCACCAGCGTGAGCTTGACCGGCGTTAGCGTCAATGCCAGTGGTGGGAGCGCGAGCACCGGCGGCGTGAGTTCCGGCGGTGGCATCGTTACGCAGTTAGGCCCCGTCATTCCAAGCCTCGATCCGCAATTGTCGTTGGTCACGCAATTCGGCCACAGCACAACTCCGCAAAGCGACACGTTCGTTACTGGCACCACGTCCTTAATTACCGATTACCGCTTCTATCAGGGGCAATATTCTCAATACAACGACTTCGGAACCTATTTTCAGTTCACAATTACCGACTCGCATTATAAGTACAACAGCCCTTACTTCGCCATCGATCCTTTCAGCCAGGGCGATGCCGATTTTCAGATCACACAAAACCTGTTAAACGGTTTTGGCAGGCCCGTCTTGGGCCGCAATATCCGGGTATCGAAGAACAACGAAAAAGTTTCCGACCTGCAATTCAAGCAGCAGGTGATTACTACCGTTTCGGCGGTGCTCAACCTGTATTGGGATCTGGTCAGCTTCAACGCCGATTTGAAAGCCCGCAACGACGAGCTCGCCACTGCAAAAGCTCTGTTTGAGGATAACCAAAAACAGGTGAAAATCGGTACTTTGGCTCCCATTGAGGTGACACGCGCCGAAGCGCAAGTCTACTCAAGCGAGCAGGACCTGTTGATTTCCCAAACGAATCTTCTGCAGCAAGAAACGGTCCTTAAGAACGCCTTAAGCAGAAACGGAGTGGCCAGTCCCGAACTGGCGGAGGTGCACGTTGTGCCGCTCGACACCATTCAGGTGCCACCCCAGGATGACATCAAACCTATCGATCAACTCGTACAAGACGCCCTGAGCAAGCGCATTGAAATCGCCCAAGACAAAATCAACATCGACAGCAACCAAATCAATCTCAAAGCGATTCGCAACGGCTTAAAGCCCACACTCCAGCTTTTCGCGGAGCTGACCAATAACGGTTTGGCCGGAGGGCCGAACTACCTGGCGCCGGGCACTGCCGCACCGCCCTACTTGGTAGGAGGCACAGGTACTGTGTTTGAGCAGATACTCCGCCGCAACTATCCAAACTACTCCGCCGGCGTGTCACTCAACATTCCGCTGCGCAATCGCGCGGCACAATCGGACTACGTCACCTCCGCCCTCGAAGAACGCCAGGCTGAACTGTCTCTCCAGAAAGCGGTTAATCAAGTGCGCGTTGATGTACAAAACGCACTAATTGGCCTGCGCCAGGCGCGAGTGCGCTATGACTCCGCGGTTAAGGCGCGCATTCTACAACAACAGACGCTTGATGCGGACCGCAAGAAATACACCCTCGGCGCATCCACCGTATTTCAAGTAGTCCAGGACCAGCAGACCTTAGCCTCCGCGCAAAGCACCGAGGAGCAATCGCTCGCCAACTACAGCCACGCGCGCATCGCGTTCGACCAGGCTTTGGGCACAACGCTTGAGGTCAACCACATCTCTATCGACGAGGCTCTGTCTGGGCGAGTGCAGCGTCCGTCAGACCTCCCAACAACTCTGCCCCCGTCCGCACAGGAGCAGAAACAATGAGGCGCGTTCAACGTTGGATCTCTATTGGGCTTTGTGCCGTGTTTGCCGGCCCTCTTGGGTGGAGTCAGCAATCAATCGATCCTGTGACGCCCCGCGGCGGTCTTTTCGGATCGTATTCAGCACCCGCGATACCGGCGTCACGTCTCGCCAATAGCGCCCGGCTGCGCGGCTTGATTCAAGGCGGCAAACTTTACCTGACTTCGCAAGATGCCATCGCGCTAGCTGTTGAGAACAACATCGATATTGAGAGCGATCGTTACAACGCGCTTATTTCCGTCTGGAGCTATACACGTACTCTCGCGGGCGGGGCGTTGCCAGGCGTACCGAGTGGATCGTCTCAAGCCGGTACGGTACAAAGTGGGGAGGGCGTGTCGGGCAGCGAGGCGGCGGCCGGTGTCAGCACAGGCGGCGGCGGCAACGGCAGCAATAGCACCAACACGCTCATTTCGCAGATCGGCCCCGTGACGCCTACGCTTGATCCATCCTTCCAAAGCGTAGAAACGTTTTCACACAAATCGAGCCCGCAATCGAATCCCACCGTGAGCCAGGTTGCCAACTTAATTGACGATACGCGCGACTATACGGAAACCTTCAACGCCGGCTTTATTTACGGTGGCAAAGCGAGTCTGTCTTTTTCAAACTCCTATTTGAATGAAAACTCCCCCACCGACTTGTTGAATCCGCAGAACGGAACCGTGTTCCAACTGAGTGTGCAGCAGAACCTGCTGAATGGCTTCGGCAAAGCGGTAAACGCGCGCACTATCACCATTGCTAAAGCAAACATCGGCATCAACGATCTAACGTTCAAAACACAAGTCATCGCTGTAGTCGTGAGCGTCCTGAATAACTACTACTCGCTCGTAGCCGATTATCAAGACGTAAAAGCCAAGCGCGAAGCTCTCGTGGTGGCGAGCCGCTTCTTTGAAGACAACAAAAAGCAAGTCCAAATCGGCACCATGGCGCCGCTCGATGTAACCACCGCCGAAGCGCAAGTCGCCACCAGCGAGCAAGATTTGGTCGTTTCCGAGACCACGCTGGAGCAGGATCAGACAACCTTCAAAAATCTAATCAGCCGCAATGGCCTTGCCGACCCAGTGCTTGCCACCGTGGAAATTGTTCCTCTCGACCGTATTGATGTTCCTGAAAAAGAATCTTTGCCTTCGTTCAAAGACGCCCTGGCTACCGCCATGGCTAACCGCGCCGATTTGGAAGTGAACCGGCTCAATCAGATCAACAACGAGACCAGCACGCTGGGCACGAACAACGGCGTGCTGCCGCAAGCGGTGGCATTCGGCACCATACAATCGCAGGGACTGTCAGGCACGCCCCACGCGGTCTTTGCGGGAGTAGGAATTCCTCCCACTGGCATCCCGCCTGGATTCGTGGCGTGTCCAGCGTCATTCGGCCCAAACACGATCTGCCAGTTTCCCCCCAAATACTTTAGTGGGACCCTTGGTAACGCAGTGGGGCAAACGTTTCGGAACGATTTTCCGAGCCAAAGCGGCGGCGTTTTCTTCGGCCCGACGCTTCGCAACCGGCAAGCGACCGCCGACCAAAGCATCGATCAGCTTTCGCTTCGTCAAACGGCACTGGAGAACGAACGCACTATCAATCAAGTGGCCGTCGACGTTTCCAACCAGCTAATCGGTTTGCAACAGGCACGTATTCGCTATCAAGCCGCCGTCAAGAACCGCATCTTGGAAGAACAGTTGCTCGTAGCCGAACAGAAGAAGTTCGCGTTGGGGGCATCGACCACCTTCAACGTGGTCACGCAAGAACGCGATTTGGCAACAGCCCAGGCCACCGAAATCGGGTCGCTCGCGACCTACAGCCAAGCCCGTATTTCGCTCGACCAAACGCTTGGCACAACCCTCAAGACCAACAACATTCTGATCGAGGAAGCCCAACGCGGACAAGTGGCGCGCCCGTCCGTCTTGCCTGCCACTTTGCCGGAAACTCGTTAGCCGCACATTGCCGGGAAATGTTATCAATCTCGGTAAAAAATTCTTCAATCGCGCCCGTCGCTCCGCTCATAAGCTATTGAAAACACTAGACAGCTCATTTGGCATTGAAGATGCTTAATAAACGCCGAACAGAAAAAAGAAAGCAGCTCAGGGATTGAAGGTTGCTCTTCAACACAAATCCACGACACACGAATCCAGCCTGTAAGTATCTACATAAACTCCTCTTTCAGCCCACCCGACCGATTTTCCTGAGCTGCTTCTTCCTCTTGTAGTACGGTAGGGCTTGTGCGCGAACCTCGCATTCTCCCGCTCATTTCCAGTGCCACCGAAATTGTTCACGCGCTCGGTTTAGGGGCGCTTCAGGTGGGCCGCTCGCACGAATGCGACTATCCGCCCGGCGTTCTAGCATTGCCTGTTTGCACGAGGCCGGCGATCCCTGTTTCCGGTTCCAGCGCTGAAATCGATAAACTCGTCAAAGAACGGCTCCGCTCGGCCTTGAGCATTTATGAAGTGGACGCGGCGTTGATTCGCGACCTGCGCCCGACACACATCATCACGCAAACGCAGTGCGAGGTTTGCGCCGTCAGCCTGACCGATGTGCAGAACGCCCTCCGCGAAGAGTGGGCCCTGGATGCCCAGATTGTCTCTTGCGAGCCGTATGCCCTGGCGGATGTTTGGAAAGATATTCAGCGCATTGCCACCGCTTGCGGCCAAGGGAAGACAGGAAATCGCCTGGTAGCAGGTCTGCAAAAGCGCATGACAGCCCTTCAGCTTACGCCGCGGGCGCGGCCGACCGTAGCCGCCATTGAATGGCTGGAGCCGCTGATGACCGGCGGCAACTGGGTTCCGGAACTCATAGAAATGGCCGGGGGACGCAGTCTCTTCGGCACCGCCGGACAACATTCACCCTGGATGACGTGGGAGCAACTCGTAGCCGCCGACCCCGACGTGATTGTCGCGCTCCCTTGCGGCTTCGACTTGCGCCGTACGCGCGAAGAAATGCACTGGCTCACAGATCGCGCCGAATGGCCGCAGTTGAAAGCGGTAGGCAACGACCGCGTATTTATCTGCGACGGCAATCAATTCATGAACCGTCCGGGACCGAGGCTCGTTGAGTCGCTCGAGATCTTTGCCCAGCTGCTGCATCCGGATCGTTTCGAGCCCACGTTAAGAGGCGTGGGTTGGGATGATTTTCGCGATAGCTTCGGCGATTTGGCGGCCGTGAAAACGCCCGTTCTCGATGAAAATTTCGTTCGTGTGCGTACCGGCGACGATCACTCCCGCTAAATAAACACCGGCGCGTTCGCTTTCAAGCGTGACCGGATCGGTGATGGGCTTCGATGTTTTGGGATCAAGGTGAATCCCATGCTCGGACATGAATTCGAAATCGGGACGATAGCCAGTCATGGCGAACACGAAATCGTTCGTGATGTTCACTTCGCCATCGCGGGTTTGAATGACAACGTCTTGCGGTCGGATTTCTTTGACGGTGCTGTGGAAATAGGCTTTGATTTCACCGCACTTGATGCGGTTTTCAATGTTCGGCTTGATCCAATATTTCACATTATTGTGAATGCCTGACCCACGAATGGCCATCGTGACGCGCGCACCGGTCCAGAACAGCTCTAACGCAGCGATGGCTGCTGAGTTTTTCGCGCCCACTACTAGCACATCGTGGTTGTAGTAAGGATGAGCCTCACGGTAATAGTGAATGACTTTATCGAGGTCCTCGCCGGGGACGTTGAGTTTGTTCGGAATATCGTAGTAGCCGCTGGCAAGAATGATTTTGCGCGCGCCGTAGCATTGCTTTTCAGTGCGCACCATAAAGTGGCCATCGGAGCCGTCAAAGCCGAGAACCCGCTCGTATTGGTGAATATTGAGCCTGTAATGATCGGCTACGCGGCGATAGTATTTCAACGCCTCGGTTCGGCCTGGCTTCTCGTTTAGAGAAGTCATGGGGATATCGCCGATTTCGAGAAGCTCGGGTGTGGTGAAGAATACGAGATTGGTTGGGTAGTTGTAGAGGGAATTGACAACGCAGCCTTTATCGAAAAGTACAGGCTTGAGTCCCCGTCTTTCGAGCTCGATGCCACAGGCGAGACCGGTTGGGCCTGCCCCGACGATGGCCACATCAAACTGTTCCACTTAACAACGCTCCTACTTTTTCGTAAATAGCGGCCAGCGCGGCCGGGAGCGCGGCCGCATCTTTGCCTGCGCCTTCAGCCATATCGGGTCTGCCGCCCCCTTTGCCGCCGATGGCTCTGGCGAGATCGCCCACCAGCTTGCCCGCTTGTACTTTCGATGTGAGATCTTTGCTGACGGCGGAAACGATAGAGACGTTTTCACCGTTGACGGACGCGAGCGTGATAACCGCGCTGCCCCACTTGTTGCGGAGTTCATCGGCGATGCTGCGCAGTTGTTTTGAATCGAGCGCTTCCATGCCTTCGGCCAGAACGGTTACGGTGCCAAACTTGCGACCGGTGAATTTGTCAATTTGACTGTGTGCCACCTGAGTTTTTAGCTGATTGACCTGGCGTTCGAGAATCTTTTGCTGTTCCAGGAGCTTTTCGACTTGCTCCAGCGCTCCTGTTTCTGAAGTGTGAAGCAGTTGGGCGAATTCAGCAATCTGCCCAGTAGCCGATTGGAAGCGTTCGAGCGCGCCTTCGCCGGTTACGGCTTCAATCCGGCGCACGCCGGCCGAAATGCTCCCTTCGTAGACGATCTTCATCAGCCCGATGTCGCCCGTGCGCTTTACGTGCGTGCCGCCGCAGAGTTCGCGGCTGAAGTCAGGAATGCTGACGACGCGCACGCTTTCGCCGTATTTTTCGCCAAACAGAGCCATCGCCCCAGTCGCCAACGCATGGTCGAGGTCCATGATGTCGGTTTTGACTTCAGTATTGGCTAGGATCTGCTGATTGACGAGCCATTCAACTTCGCGCAGTTCGTCTTGGCTCATCGCGGTGTAGTGGTTGAAATCAAAACGGAGGCGGCTGGGTTCAACGATGCTGCCGGCTTGTTTGACGTGCTGGCCGAGCACCTGGCGAAGGGCGGCCTGCAGCAAGTGAGTGGCGGTGTGATTGCGCATGGTAGCGCCTCGCGAAGGTTTATCGACAACGCCAATGAGCTTATCGCCGGGTTTGATGGGGCGCAAGACGCGAATCTTCTGCACCACGGCCGTAGGCGCGGGTTTATAGGCGCCTTCGACAACGGCTACGCGCTCACGCGTTTCTGGATCGAGCAGCTGACCAGTATCGCCCACCTGTCCGCCGGATTCGGCATAAAAAGGTGTTTTGGAGAAGACGACTTCGGCTTCACCGTGATCGGCACGAGTGGCGGCGGCTTTATCAACGATCAGTTGCGTGACTTCCACCGGCGCTTCCAGGGTCTCGCGGCCGATGAATTCAACGGCCGAAATGGCTTTGTACACGTCGGCGATCTGCGTTTTGTCGGCGCCCTTCCAACTAGCGCGGGCACGGGCACGCTGCTTATCCATTTCGGCGGTGAAGCCTTCTTGATCGATCTTCAGACCGAACTCGCGCGCCATTTCCTCCTGCTCATCGAGCGCGAGGCCGTACGTGTCGTAAAGTTTGAACGCAGCAGAACCGGGAAGGACGCCAGCGATGGCGGATCTGGCTTCGTCGTGGAAGAACTTCTCGGCAATCTGGAAGGTGGTGGCGTAACGCGTTTCTTCGTCGCGGACGATGCGCGCCACGCGGCTGATGCTTTCCTGCAATTCGGGATAAGCAGGCTTCATGAGATCGGCCACGAAGCCGGTGAGTTTGTAGAGATACGGATCACCGAAACCGGTGAGGCGGCCATTGCGCAGCGCGCGGCGCATGATTTTCCGGAGCACATAGCCGCGGCCTTCGTTGGAGGGAACGACGCCATCATGAATAAGAAAAGCCGTGGCGCGGGCGTGATCGGCATTGATGCGCAGGGCGGTTTCAGCTCGTTCGTCGGCGCCCCGCTTGATGCGCAGGACTTCAGCAGCGTATTGGACGATCGGCTGGATCAGATCAGTGTCGTAGTTCGAAAGATGGCCCTGCAACACGGCCGAAAGACGCTCCAGACCCATGCCCGTATCGATGGAGGGCTTGGGAAGCGGAGTGAGTTTGGCGTCAGCTGAGCGGTCAAACTGCATGAAGACGAGATTCCAGATTTCGACGAAGCNNCCCATCTGCCAGAAATTGTCTTTCTCGTCGAGGCGGAAGATACGTTCTTTCGGAACACCGGCGACCTTTTGCCAGAGATTTTCGGCATCGTCATCTTCGCGAAAAACGGTAACGTACAGCTTATCTTTGGGCAGGCCATACCACTTCGGGCTGGTGACCAACTCCCAAGCGTAGGCGATGGCGTCTTGCTTGAAATAATCGCCGAAGGAAAAGTTGCCGAGCATCTCGAAAAACGTCTGATGGCGGCGGGTGTAGCCGACGTTTTCCAGATCGTTGTGCTTGCCTCCGGCACGCACGCATTTTTGCGACGTAGTGGCGCGCGAATAATCGCGCCTTTCCAGGCCAAGAAAAACTTCCTTGAACTGATTCATTCCGGCGTTGGTGAAGAGCAGAGTTGGGTCATTGGCGGCCACAAGCGAAGAACTGCGCACAACGCGGTGGCCTTGACCGGCGAAGTATTCGAGGAACTTCGCGCGGGTTTCGTTTCCAGTCATGATTTAACTCCAGTGTCGCAAAGAGAAACACCCTATCGTTCGTACTTCCTAGGACACAAAGTCAGCGGCGAACGGTCCGGGCCAATTGGTGACAGAACATTTGCGAATAGCCCTGCGCTTCGGGCGACGTTAGGTCTTCAATCGAATAGCGCATTTTGCGCTGCCAGTTTGGATACTGTGAAGTACTGCCCGGCAGATTCTGTTGCTCGGTTTCCTTGGTGAAGTCTTCTTGATTGATGAGCAAGATCATGGACCGCACATTCATCAGAAAGCCGATGACGGCGTTGTGAAGATCGCCGTTCAACTCGGGCAGGTTGGCGGCGTTGCGCTCATAGGTTTCAGGCAGCAGCTTGTCGAAGTGAAGGGCATCGAGCATGCTTTGTTTTTCCCGCTGGCGGTCGCTCAATTGATTCCGGTAGCCTTGCTCGTCGGCGAGGCCGGCGGCTTTGCGCGCTTCAATGTCGCGGTTCAACCAGAATCCTGCCAGCGTAGGCAAGTCGTGAGTGGTGGAAGCCACCAGCGCTTGCACGGGATACTCGGCGGTGCTCTTGAACGACCCGTCGCGGCGCTTTTCGAAGTAGAAAAGCCGGTAGCTGAGAATGCGAAACTGAGCCAGCATATCGCGAATTTCGTCGGTGACCGTTCCCAGATCTTCGCCGATAATGATGTTCTTGGAACGCACGCTTTCCAAAGCAAGAATTCGCATAAGGTCGATAGCGTTGTCGCGAACATAGGTGCCTTGCGCGGCTTCCATGCCCGCCGGAATCCAGAAGAGGCGAAAGAGCCGCATGACGTGGTCAATGCGCAACGCGCCGCCAAGGTTAAGTATCTTACGAATGCTTTCGCGGTAAAGAACGTAACCACTGGCGCGATGTTCGAGAACATTAGGAGGCGGGAAGCTCCAGTCTTGGCCTTTCGGAGAGAAATCATCCGGCGGCGCGCCGACCCGGCAGCCATGGACGTAGAAGGCGCGGTGGGCCCACAAATCTGAACCGCAGCTATCGGTGGCAACGGCGAGGTCGTGATAGAGGCCGATCTCCATGCCGCTCTCCTTGGCGTATTGTTGCGTGGCGGCGAGTTGCTCGTCGATGACGAATTGCACGTACTTGTAGAACTCGACGGTAACTGCGTACTGGTTTGCGAACGCAAGCGACTCCGGAGAATCGGGTGTTTGATATTCGACCGGCCAATCGTGCCAGGTCCAGCGATTGGGGTCCTGCTCGTGAAGGATCTGATCGAGCGCGCAATAGAGGGCAAATTTGTGAAGGAGGTCGCCCTCGCGATCGCAGTAGGCGGCGAAGCTGCGCGCACGCGGCGAATTGCTGTTGAGCGGTTTGCCGAATTCCTGATGAAGCAAAGCGAGGAAACGTTTCTTGAGCGAATCGACCTCCTGATACTGAACAAAGACCGATTCGCGGAGGTTTTGAATCTGAGTCTGAATGGCGGAAGATTGAAAGAGCGCCGACGCATCCGAGGAGACGCCAAATTCAGGAACCTTTTCGATGTCCAGATAGATCAGGTTCTTGTAATAGATGGAAAGAGGCAGATAAGGGCTGGTGTTGTAAGGTGTGCGATTGTGCAGGGCATGCAATGGATTCAGCCCAATGAAGCTAAAGCCGACTTCGCGCATCGACCAATCGACAAGCGCGCGCAAATCGGTAAAATCGCCGCAACCCCAGTTCCGCCTGGAGCGAAGCCCGTAAAGAGCAACGTTAAAACCGGCCGTTTTGCCGCCCTTGGCTAGGCGCTCCGGCAGATAGGCTTGGTCGGGACAGAGAATCAAGTTCGACACGAGGGCGGGTACGCCGTTGAGCTTTAGCGCCAAGCTGTGATAACCCAAGGGCAGACGCGCGGAAAGTGGCATTCGGAAAGTATTCCAGCGCTTGCCTTCAAAATGAACTTCGTGAAGAAGCGGCAACTGCGCGGCATCCAGCTCGCCAGCAACGCGTTCGCCCGATTCGAGCGTAATTTCGTACGCCACGGCAGAGAGCGTGTGAGCAGGCAGAGTGAGGGTTACAAAGCGCTCGGAATCGCCGACGACAATTGTCCGCTGAAGGATGGCCGTATTCAGGGCGGCGAACATTTGCGCGCGTTTAGTATCAATTGCTTCGGCGCTGCCGATATCCCAGCCAAGAGCACTGAGAATGGTCTTCAGCGCCTCGAGCGACGCTTCATGACTATGGCCGAAAATATCCCAGTACTGACGATCGATGCCGCACTCGGCGGCGGCGCGACCGAGTGCGTCTTCGTAACTGGTGGACTTTTGAAAAGTAAGTTGGGGGACGGCCATTGCTGCTACTTCGATTCTAGTGTGAACCGAAAATTTAACCGCGATGGACCTGACATAACTTCCTCGAAAACACGTTTTGCCCGTTGTCGCGAAACACCACTTCCTACATGCTGCTAGGTTACAGATCACGTTACATCGGCGGTCGGCCCGTAGATCGAGGGCACCGTTCGGTTGAGTAAGCGCAAATACACGGTAAGCTGCGTCCGATGATGCGCGCTGTGCAACACGCGCCTCCAGAAAACCCAAACCCGCTGGCGCTCCGCATCAAAGAAATGGGTGGTTTGGAGCCATTCTGATTCGCTCAGACTACTTAGCCATTTTAGGCGGCCGGCGGCGAGTTCTACCAACCGTACCGTGAATTGATCGATGCTCTGCCCGGCGGGAAGGATCTCGGCACTCGGAGGCTCCGGGCATCGGCGCCTCGCTCGAGCAACAGCTTCACCATGTCCGCGTCGCCCGAAAGAGAAGCGCGCATCAAGGCGTCCTCTCCATCGCGCGTATGTGCTTTCACATCAGCGCCTTTGTCTAGCAAATACTGAAGGGTCTTCCGATTCCCGTGCGTGGCCGCGGCCACCAACAGCGGCGTGATACCTTGCTTGGTGGTCGCGTTTACCTTTGCTCCATGCAGCACCAAAATCCGCGTACGTTCGAAGTCCCAGGCCGCGTAGATCAGTGGCGTGGCGCCCGCCTGATTGGCGCTGTTTGGATCGGCGCCCTTGTCTAAAAGAAAAGTGAGAGCCTCTACAGAACCATAGATAGCTGTGTGGTGTAAAGGCGTTGCGCCTAGCCCGTTGACCGTATTCGCAGTTTCGCGCGATTGAACTAAACTCTGGAGTTGAGTTAGATCGTTAGCGCGTATTGCCGCGTCAATTTTCTCCAGCGGCACCTTAATCCCAACCCCGTCTTGCGCGCTCATCAAGAACGTCGCGCCCAATAGGACGCTCAGCAACCTTCTCATTGAATCAACAGCCCCTCCGTGGCCTTATTCGCACGCCTAGGGCCACTTCATTGAAGCTTGCCATGCGAAAGAGCGTTTGCGCTAGAACCAAAACTTTAGTCCTGTGTGACCACCCCTCAGCTAGAAGCGAATCGCCAGAATTCCACCTTCTGTGCCGGATCCACTCTTGAAACAAGCTGCGCCCCAGCTCCCGATGTGGGAGATTACTCGCGAGTAACGGCGCAGGCCTTACTAATCGCCGCAACGCCCAGCAATGAAGCTGTGGAAATGACAGCCCACCGCTTCGACAACTACGCACTCATACAAAGTCAAACGACACCTCCCGATGACGTGGCAACCGCAATTCAGCGATCCGTGCCTGTGCTGGTGGAGATGGTCGAAAACAACGATAATCTAAACGGGATCGCTGATGGTGTTACCTATGTCCCCGGTCTAATTTGTAACCGATCACCAAGTCAATCACTGGCTTGACTCAACTCTAAGGGGACCGGGCACCTCACCCGCATCAACCAAATCCTCCGGCAGCAAATGATCGCCGAACTGAAACGCCAGACCAGCGGTTCAGCCGCTTAACAATTCCGTAGAATAAGAGCCCGGCCTCTTCCTGGGGCTGACGCGGCAAAGTAATGGTCATTGAACGCCTTCGCGTATTATCGCCTGAACCCCGCGCGGTAATCTTTCTTTCTGCGGCCCGCTCAATTTGAAAATTCGAACCCAGCCGCGCACTGGCGCCGCTTACTTGTACCCACCAAGTTCGTTTCGTAAAACCGCCCCGCACCCACCCCTTTCGAACCGCCGTCTACCCCATCACAACTTTTCGAAAAGAATTATCTCCTATCCCTCCCATCACTTACCCCATTTTTTCCCAATGTCGCGAACACTGTCAAGCCAAGATCAACTCAGGACTCACATGTTTCCCCCCGACGAAAATCTAGACGACACGGCCACCACGCCTCCCGTCGGGTCACAACCCGACCCCAATCCTGATCCCGAACCCAAAAAACGCAACTCCGGCCGTACAGGACCTACCTCAGCCGAGGGCCGCGCCGCCTCCGTCCAAAACGCCCGCAAACACGGTGCCTGCGCCCGCACCCTTATCCTCCCCATGGAATCCGAACAAGGCTGGCTCATCCTCTTATCTCGCTGGCAAGACTCCTACCAACCCCTCGAAGCATCTCTTGAAGCCGATTTCGTTCTCCGCACCGCCCAAGCCGAGTGGTACCGCCTCCGCGCCCAGCGCCAGTATGACGAGTTCATCACCACCACCGCCGGCCACCCTCCCTACATGTGGACCCCCGAACAATGCAAAATGCACGACCTCATGCTCCGCTACAAAAACTCCGCCGAACGCTCCTTCCACCGGGAATACCGCCTTCTCGAAGCCCACTACAAATCCCACAAACTCGCCCCGCCTCCGCCCGACGAGGATCCCAAACCTATTCCCGACTTGATCATCGAGC